>JABIHN010000042.1 GCA_018649625.1 Fidelibacterota bacterium
ATGGCGCAGTCATTATCCGAAATACCTTAATTGAATCAGCGGGAAGCATTTTGCCCTTAACTGAAAGCACCATGATTGACCCAGAAATGGGAACGCGACATCGAGCCGCCTTAGGTTTAACAGAAGAAGGCGATGCTATCGCTTTGGTCGTTTCTGAAGAAAGAGGAAAAGTAGCTGCTTCAGAAAATGGTCGATTCATCCATTTGGATATGGATGAAATGGCATTGAGACGATATTTAAATGATCGCTTATTTATTTCTTCTGGAGAATAGTGTTTTAAACCTGCGTATTAGGTTTTTCAAAGGATTCAAAAAGTAGATTCTTCACTGAATTTATTTTTCCCAAGAATCATCGATCTGGATTTTCCGCTCAGAATGAAGATTCTTCGTCGCAAGTGGCACAGAATCACAATCTTACTTTATTGCATCTCATCGGGCTTGATCTCGAAAAATGCTTGCTACCCATCCGCTTTTGATGAATTCACAAGATAAATCGTAAATAATACCAAATTATATTCCGCACAGTTTTAACTTTAGGTATATAAAATAATTAAATAAAGGGAACTCAATAGGAGCAAACATGAAATTAAATAAATTCACCCATCAGTATCCCATTTCCAAAACCTTACGCTTTGAACTAAAGCCAGTTGGCGAAACCGCTGATTATATTGAAGATTTTAAATCTCAATATCTTAAGGACATTGTAATTCAAGATCAGCAGCGAGCAGAAGATTATGAAAGTATAAAAGTAATCATTGATGAATACCACAGACATTACATAGAAGAAAAGCTATCTGAACCATTTGACAAAAAAACGGGAGAGTTATTCATTTCAGGAGATGAGTTTGAAAACGCATTTTCTTATTATCAACGTTTTAGAGAAAATTCAAAAGATGAAAAAGCAAGAAAAGAATGGATAGAAGTACAAAATTCACTCCGCAAGAGCCTTGTGAAAGTATTCTCAGATAGGAAAAAACGTCTTTTTCAAAAAGAACTCATTACTAAAGAATTGCCAAGCTGGTTGAAAGAAAAAGGAGAATGGGAAGATAAGAAAAATGTAGTAGAAAATTTCAACCGTTTTACAACTTACTTTACTGGCTTTAATGAAAATAGAGAAAATATGTATTCACACGAGGAACAAAGCACAGCAATCTCGTTTCGACTCATGAATGAAAATCTACCCAAATATTTTAATAACTGCATCCAATATCATAAAGCGATTGAGAGTTATGATGGCTTATCTTTTACTGTTAACCCTGACTTATTGAATGAAATGGGCGTCTCAATATTATCTGAAATTTTCCAACCAAGTTATTACATACAGCTTTTTACACAATCGGGTATTGATAAATTCACCGAATTACTTGGTGGATTTACGAAAGAGAATGGTGAAAAAGTCCAAGGGCTAAATGAAACTATAAATTTATTCCGGCAACAAAAGGCAATAAAAGCAAAGGCGTTCCCCAACTTTATTAGCCTGTATAAACAAATATTAAGTGACCGAGAAACTAGCTCTTTTATTCCAGATCAATTTGAAAATGATAACGACTTACTTAAGTCCTTGGGGAAATTTATTAAAGAGATGGTTAAAGAAGATGGGCTATTTAAAAAGTTAGAAGATTCTATAAAATTAATAACCGATGCTGATTTACATAGAACATTTATTAAAAATGGTGTTGAAATAACAAAAATATCCCAATCTATTTTCGGAAATTACAGTATTCTAAAATCTGCAATTTATCATCATGCCGAGTCTGTTCTTTACCCTGACCCAATCAGTGGTAAAATATCAGAAGCCCTTAAAGAAAAACGTATAAAGTATGTAAACAAGCAGGTTGTATTTAGTATCGCAGAATTAGAAACAATATTATCAAATTATGCGAGTCAAATGACAGATGATAATCCTGATAAAGAAATAATCGCCCAATGTGAAAATTCTGAACATCCTATTCGTACTTATTTTTTAAATGCCATTGAAAATGTTAAAAATGATAAAGATATTGAATTCGGCAAGGCGATTGAGAATGTATTGCCCCTTATATCATTAGAGAATCTCAACAAAGGAAAAGATGGTCAGGCACAAACACATAAAATCCAAAAAATGTTAGATGCTTTTTTAGCAGTAACTCATGCAGTAAAACCTTTGCATTTAGTTAAGGGACGAAAACCCATTGATATACCGGATATGGACATGGGTTTTTATGCCGAATTTTCAAAAGCATTTGAAAACTTCGAACAATTAGTCATCACATTGTATAACAAAACGAGAAACCATTTAACCAAAAAAACATTTTCAACAGATAAAATTAAAATCAATTTTGAAAATCCAACTCTTTTAGATGGGTGGGATGCAAATAAAGAAAAAGACAATTCAGGTGTGTTATTCGAAAAAGATGGTAACTATTATCTCGGAATCATGCATCCGAAGCATAAAAATATTTTTAATTATATTAAAGGAATAAATGATATAGAGAGTGAAAAACGATCACTCTCAAAAGATGAGCTATTCAATAAAATTGTGGACGGTGAAAGTGAGCATTATCAAAAAATAGTGTATAAACTTTTGCCTGGCGTAAATAAAATGCTACCTAAAGTGTTTTTCTCCGGACGCAGAATAGACTTTTTTGCTCCATCAACTGAAGTCCTGAAAATTCGTAATTCCGCATCTCACAGTAAAAATGGTTCTCCACAGAAAGGATTTGAGAAAGAAGATTTTAATCTTAAAGACTGTCATACCATTATTGATTTTTTCAAAAAGTCGATTGAAAAACACCCTGAAT
The DNA here is from genome assembly GCA_018649625.1 of Fidelibacterota bacterium. Taxonomy (GTDB): domain Bacteria; phylum Fidelibacterota; class Marinisomatia; order Marinisomatales; family UBA1611. The sequence goes on from JABIHN010000042.1 coordinate 2,780, forward strand.
GGAAAGAGTTTGAGTTTGAATTTTCGCCAACTTCCAGTTATGAAGATTTAAGCGGTTTTTATCGAGAGGTTGAACATCAAGGGTATAAAATGGATTTCCATCCCATTAAAAAATCTTATATTGATCAATGTATTGAAGAAGGGAAGTTATTTCTTTTCCAAATTTATAATAAGGATTTTTCCCCATACAGCAAGGGAAAGCCCAATTTACATACGCTCTATTGGAAAGCTTTATTTGATACTGAAAATTTGAAAGATGTGGTGGCAAAACTCAATGGACAAGCTGAAATATTTTATCGGAAACATTCTATTAAAAAAGATGAACGCACGATTCATAGGGCAAATAAATCGCTTCAAAATAAAAATGAAAACAATCCAAAGAAAACCAGTTTATTTGAATATGATATTATAAAAGACAGGCGCTATACAGTTGATAAATTTCAATTTCATGTGCCAATAACTTTGAATTTTAAAATGGAAAAAATGACACAATTTGCTCACAATGAAAAAGTGAATCAAATGATTGTAAAAAGTGAGAATACACATGTTATCGGCATTGATCGGGGCGAAAGACATCTTTTGTATTATTCTGTCATTAATCCAAAAGGACATATTGTTGAGCAGGGGACATTGAACACCATTAGCACCGACAAGGGGTATGAAGTCGATTATCAGCAAAAATTGGATTCAAAAGAAAAAGCAAGAGATACAGCTAGAAAATCTTGGACAACCGTTGAAAACATTAAAGAACTAAAGGCCGGATATTTATCTCATGTGATTCATAAAATTGCTTTTCTTATTGAGAAATATAATGCGATTGTTTGTCTTGAAGATTTGAATTTTGGCTTTAAGCGAGGACGGTTTAAGGTTGAAAAACAAGTGTACCAAAAATTTGAAAAAGCCTTGATAGATAAGCTTAATTATTTGGTTTTCAAAGATGCAAAACCGAATGAGCCGGGACATGTTTTAAATGCATTCCAGTTGACTGCCCCCTTTGACAGTTTTAAAAAGTTAGGAAAACAAACAGGTCTCCTTTATTATGTGCAGGCTTCTTATACTTCAAAAATTGACCCGGTTTCGGGATTTATAAATTTTTTGTATCCCAAGTATGAAAGCTTATTAAAATCTAAAATTTTCTTTGAATCCATGGATGGTATTAGATATAATGCTGACAAAGATTATTTTGAATTTTCATTTGATTACAGAAAGATGACTCCAAACCGGAATTTAGAAGGATACCAAACAAAATGGACAGCATGCACCTTTGGTGAAAAACGATTTAAAAATATCCGAAATGCTCATGGGAATTGGGAATCTGTAGAAGTAAATGTTACGGAAGCATTAAAGAAAATATTGAAAAATGAAGATGTGGACTTTAAATCTGGTCATGATTTAAGATTCGAAATTTCAAAAGTTAAAAGTACTAAATTTTATAAGAAACTTTTTAAACTGCTTCAAATAACACTTTCATTACGGCACAGCAAAACGGGAACAGATGAAGATTTCATATTATCACCGATTGTGGATGAAAACGGAAAATTCTTTGACAGTCGAAATGCAACCAAGGACCAGCCAATGGACGCGGATGGAAACGGTGCGTATCATATTGCTTTAAAAGGATTATGGAATCTTGAACAAATCAGAAATTGGGATGGAGAAAGTAGATTGAATTTGGCCATGAAAAATGTGGATTGGTTTTCATTCGCTTACCAAAAACCATTCAAAAAATAAGGTAGGATTGGTATGGAATCTTACATGCCTATTTCTTATTTAAATGATTTTATTTTTTGCCCAAGATCTATTTATTTCCATCAATGCTTTGGCAGGGTAAATAAACGGCTTTACCATACCACAGACCAAACTGATGGGTTAAATGCTCATAAGACTGTTGATAACCAGACTTATTCCACTTCAAAGGATGTCCTGCAAGGATTGGAAGTCTTCAGTGAAAAATATGGAATCGGTGGCAAAATTGATATTTACGATTCCAGAAAGAAGCTTCTAACCGAAAGAAAAAAGAAAATCAAGGTTGTCTATGATGGCTATGTATTTCAACTTTATGCCCAATATTTTTGTTTAACTGAAATGGGATATAATATTGAAAATATCCATTTATATAGTATGGATGATAATAAAACCTATCCGATGGAAAAGCCTGAAAACGATTCTGAAATGTTTAATAAGTTTGAATCTTTAATTTCTAAAATGAAATCATTTTCAATGGAAGATGAATTTGAAACAAATCCCAATAAATGCCGGCATTGTATTTATAATACTATTTGTGATGTCTCCGTATGTTAACCGCTCCTGATTTTAAAGAAAAACAAATCATTTTTGCTATTTTAAGTCATGGTGAACGATTGAGTTTTAAAAATGATAATATCATAATTAGCGATGAAAATGGTATTAAACACCAATCCAGTTGTTATCGACTATTTGCGTTATTTATTGTTGGGCATATTTCGATTACTTCCGGGTTATTAATGCGGTCAAAAAAATTTGGATTTTCAATAGTCATGATGTCTTATGGCTTAATCCCTTACGGCGTTTGGATGGCAAAAGCAGAAGGAAATGTTTTGTTAAGACAAAAACAATATGAATATGACCAATTAGAGATAGCCCAATATCTTGTAAAACAAAAAATTGAACACCAAATAACTGCGCTAAAATCTCAAAGGCAAAAATCAGATGCTATAAAAAATGGAATAAAAAATATTTCTAATTATTGCGAGAGGTTACCAAATCATGAATTGGGATTGAATGATATTCTTGGGATAGAAGGGATGGCATCTAAAGTATATTTTAAAAATATGTTTGGAGATATTGGATGGAATGGCAGAAAGCCCAGAGCAAAAAGAGATATCCCAAATGTTTTGCTTGATATTGGATATACCCAATTGTTTTATATGATGGAAGCATTGCTAAATCTTTATGGGTTTGATATTTATAAGGGATTTTATCACCAAACATTTTATCAGAGAAAATCCTTGATTTGTGATATGGTAGAACCCTTTAGACCCTGGATTGACAGGAGAATTAGAAAAGCATTTAAATTAAACCAAATTCATGAAGATGATTTTATTTTTACAAATGGTCAATACCGGTTATTTGGTAAAACTTCAAAGCCTTATTTGGCATTTATGTTAAAAAACTTACTCAAACAGAAAAACACAATGTTTTATTTTGTGCAATCATTTTACAGGGCCTTTATGCAAGGCAAACAAATCCAAGAATACCCAAAAATAGAAATGGAGTAAATATGCTAATTGTAACTTATGATATTCATAAAGATAAAACCCGAACCCGATTTTCAACCTTTCTTAAAAAGTTTGGTTATCGGCTTCAATATTCTGTTTTCCAAATAAGAAATAGTAAACGGCTATTGAATGTGATTATTTCAGAAATTAAGGGAAATTTTGAAAATCAATTTGACCAAAATGATAGTATTATCATTTTTAATATGAGTCAACAATGTAAAATAACTAAATTCGGGTATGCTAAAAATGATGATGAAGACTTAATCATTATTGATTAGACATAATGGACTGATTATTTATCAGAAATTGCAAATGTAGGTCTAAATGGATGAAATACCTGAAAAACACGCTTTTTGACAATTATATAAAGACAAATGAAAATATTTTCTCTGTCGAGAAAAAAATAATACAGCCTATGTAGCTGTCTAAACCTTACATTAAATTTCTACTGTTGTAGATTTCATTGACAAGATAATTAATATCCTGTCTAAACCTTACATTAAATTTCTACTGTTGTAGATAGTATAAGGAAAGACATATATGATTCGTCTAAACCTTACATTAAATTTCTACTGTTGTAGATATTGAAGGACACTCCTCGTGCATAGCATGTCTAAACCTTACATTAAATTTCTACTGTTGTAGATTGTCTGTTGCTGCAATCTTAGACGTATGTCTAAACCTTACATTAAATTTCTACTGTTGTAGATTTACGTCTTTAGCTTTCATTTTATTTGTCTAAACCTTACATTAAATTTCTACTGTTGTAGATCATTTTACACATGAAAAGCATTACAATGTCTAAACCTTACATTAAATTTCTACTGTTGTAGATATACACTGGTTGATGACCCAATAAATGTCTAAACCTTACATTAAATTTCTACTGTTGTAGATTTAATTCTGCATTTGCATATCTATTGAGTCTAAACCTTACATTAAATTTCTACTGTTGTAGATATGGTATTGAATTATTGCAAAGTAAACGTCTAAACCTTGCATTAAATTTCTACTGTTGTAGATGACCAATGGAACGCAATCCCAACACGAGTCGTGGAATCTTCACAAGCGATTGAAACAATGATTTGATTTTCGCCTAAGTAGGTTCATCACTTCGTTCTGAATGACCAACCCTACTAAGTGTCATCCAGAGAGAGCGAAGCGATTGAAGGCTCTTCTCAGGTTAAATTTCTTTTTTTTGGTTTTAGCAATGACTTTTTCCTTCATAAAAGTATGTGCCACGCGCATCCCTGTTCGTGGTTGAATAATTGCGCACATGGACAAAATGCACGAGAAAGGATTCTCGCGCCACAAAGAACGAGAAAAAACGAATTTCACAAACTTGAACACTCAAACACTTTCAGCTTTAAACCACCAGATTGTGCTATTGCTCCAGCAACAGTTAGTCGTATGAAAACGAATATCATCCCAAACATTAATGACCCCTCTTTAATTCTCCCCTATGACAGGGGAGATGGTCAAGGATTCCAATTTGAAAATCCTTCTTTTTCCCCTGTAATAGGGTGCTTGAATCCCGAACTTGTTTCGGGAGAAACACAAAGGGTCTTATCTTACGACTAACCCATGCCAGTTTAATAAAGAATGAGAAGGGATTCTCGTGCCACAAAGAACGAGAAAAAACGAATTTCACAAACCTGAACACCTGAACACCCGAACACTCAAACACTTTCAACTTTCTACTTTAAACCACCAGTCGAAAAGTCTCAAAAAGTTCATTCATTCGTTTAGAACTATTCCTAAATTAAGTCATGGATATCAATGACTTAAAAGACCAATTCCAGGCGTCCGAAACAAAATATAAAGAACTTCGGGGGTATCTTTGACTTAGA
>JABIHN010000043.1 GCA_018649625.1 Fidelibacterota bacterium
ACGAGTTAGGACACTTAGTGGTACGTAGCCTAACCATTGAAGATGATCGTGGTGTTATCATGGGGTATCTTGGTAACGGGTATATGCAAACTTATAACCAATATGGTGAACCAACTTTATTTATTGGAACAGGTAAAGATGACGGTGGTTATATGCGCGCTTATAATGGAAATGGCGATGAGTCGGCTTATGTTGGTACAGGTCGAATGGGCGGCGGTTATATCCGAACCTACAATAATTCCGGAAAAGAAACATCTTATCTCGGCACAGGATCCGACCATGCAGGTCAACTTCGAATTTATAATAAAGAAGGAGAAACATCTTCCTATCTTGGAGATGGATATTACCAAGCTTATAATCACTTTGGAGAAAGGACTCTTTTTTTAGGGACAGGTTCTAGTGGCGGTGGATATTTACGGACTTATAATTTTGACGGACAGGAAACTGTTTATCTTGGTACGGGTGCTGACAGTTCAGGGCAGATGCGAGTTTATGATGTATCTGGGGAAACCGGTTCTTTTCTTGGGAGTGGTTACTTTCGGACTTATAACCAATTCGGGAAAATGACAACCTATCTTGGGAATGGTCGTGATGGTGGAGGATACCTTCGTACTAATAATAAATTTGAAACTGAAACTGCTTTTTTAGGAACCAATAATTCTAATGAGGGGCTCATAAACTTGAATGATAAATTCGGACAAAGTTTCTGGATTCGCTTAAATAAAGGCGAATAAAAATATTTCGCTATTTTTTGACTTTATCGTCTCATTGTCTTAATTTTTATCATTAATGGTATCCAAGAGGCAAATGAATCAACTCTTTATATACCTTACATTAAACATAGTTTGACAACGAGGATTTGACCATGCGGAAAATATGGGTTATTTCAATCATTCTATCATCAGTGGCTTTTGCCCAAAATGATGGATTGGTTATATCTAATTACCCCAGTGGGGCATTACAAACTGAAGGCAATTATGCTAATGGTGTTCGGGACGGACTCTGGATATTTTGGTATGAAGGTGAAGTGTATCAAGATTTTGGAGAAGACACTGAACCCAACACACAAGACGAAGGTGAAGGCAACGGTGTTTGGGACTCTACAGAGACTGTAATTTTAGATTTAGACGGTGATACATTCTTTGACCACCCTCAAATGAAAATGGAAGGTTCCTATGCTGCCGGGAACAGGGAAGGTCTTTGGACCAAATGGTATACAAATAATAATCGAAAAGAAGAATCAAATTACACAATTGGGAAACTTACAGGGTCACTCATTCGATGGTACGAGAATGGGAACAAATCCGAAGAAGGCAGCTACGAAATCGGTGAACAGGAAGGACTTTGGGTTTGGTATTATCAAACGGGAATTAAAAAAGAACAAACGCGCTTTCATGATGGACAGCAAGATGGACTTTGGCTTCAATGGTTTACAGATGGTTCAAAAAAGTCTGAACGTAAATTTACAAATGGGGAACGAGACAGCGTTTGGACATCTTGGTACGAAAACGGCAATAAAAAATTCCAAGCAACTTATAACGATGGAAAATTAAATGGAAGCTGGACGGCATGGTATGAAAATGGTATTATCAAAGAAAAAACAGGGCATTATGTCGATAATAAATTAGATAAAAAATGGACTTACTGGGCCGACAATGGTCGAAAAACTCAAGAACTTGAATATGATAAAGGCGTAAAACATGGATTGTTTCGACAATGGAATACAGACAATTATAAAATAATTGATGGTGAATATAACCAAGGTGAAAAAAATAATGAATGGACAGTTTGGTATGATGATGGAACCATTAAACAACAAGAAGCTTATTCAGACGGAAATGTAAATGGTCAATGGATTTGGTGGAGACCAGATGGCATAAAAGACAATGAAGGAACTTATAAAAATGGCATTAAACACGGTGTTTGGACACTTTGGAATAACGCTGACCATAAAAAACTAGAAGAGACTTATGTAAATGGCGTTATTGACGGTATCGTTACAATTTGGTATGATAATGGTAATAAAGATCGTGAAGGAACCGTCCGTAAAAATGAACCCGAGGGGAAATGGGATTATTATAATGCTGATGGAACAAAAGACTTTGTATTTGACTATGGCAACGGATTAGATCAAGTTCGAATTGCAGAATTAGAAAAACGAGATGATATATTTTATAAAATTGGTAAACACAAACCATACACAGGAATGGTGATTGAATCAGGTGGAATTAAAGACTATTTACTTTTAGGTAGATTTACATCCGGGAAGCGAGATGGCCAATGGGTACAATGGTTTCAAAACGGACAGAAAGAAGTCGAAGGCGTTTATTACCGTGGGAAAAAACATGGAGAATGGCAATTATGGTATGAAGATGGTACCCAAAAAGAATATGGTCATTTTGATATGGGGAATATCGATGGACAGTATAAATATTGGTATGTAAATGGCCATTTACGTCAAGAACAATCTTATCACAAAGGAAAATCTCACGGTAAATGGACGTGGTGGTTTGAGCATGATCATAATTTAAACTTCACCAATGGAAATTGGAGCTATAACGGCGGAACATACAAAGCCGAAAATAACGAAGAACTATGGAATTGGTGGTGGTATCTCAACGATAATAAAGAAATGGAAGGCCACTATATTGATGGAAGAAAAAATGGCGTGTGGACCTGGTGGTATGATACTGGTATAAAACAATCTGAAGGTAACTATGTCGATAATGAACAGAATGATTTATGGCTATATTACACAATAGATGGGTCTGTTGCTGAAGAGATTACCTTCTCAGGCGGAAAGAGAGATGGGCGATCGACTGTTTGGCTAACACCCGAAGAAAAACAAGAAGAAAAATTTTATAAAAATGGAAAATTAGATGGACCAAGCACCTTCTGGGAAAATGCTTATCGAAATACAATGACCACGTATAAGTCAGGATCACCAGATGGACCATGGGTTATTTGGTATCCAAATAGCGATCAAATAAAGGAACAGGGGTTTCATCAAGACGGGACTAAAGAAGGCCTAACAACCTATTTTTATGAGGATGGCGTAATGCAACGCGAAGGCTTTTTTAAGAGTGGACTTCCTGAAGGAATTTGGACCTACTGGAATACAAAAGGTATAAAAGATTTTGATTTTGATTTTGGTTCAAAGCTTGAACACATTGTATTAGAAGACCTCGTTGAGCGTGAATCTAATTTCTATAAATTAGGAGAAGATGCGCCCTTTACTGGTATCATTACACAGGAAAATCAAGAAGCTGGATATTTATTTCTTGGACGTACTAAAAATGGGAAAAAAGATGGCCAATGGGTCAAATGGTTTCCTAGTGGAAAAGACGTCCCTGAAATTATTTTAGTCGCAGTTCCTAAACCTGAGCCAGACCTACCTTGGAGTGGTGGAAAACAAGAACAGGGCGGTTATAAAAATGGCGAAAAAGACGGAGATTGGACTGAGTGGTATGACAATGAACATATCAAATCTCATGGAACTTATGACCAAGGAATTATGAATGGGAGTTGGACATTTTTTCATAAAAATGGGATGAAGGAAAAAGAAGGTGCCATTGATAAAGGCAATGCTCATGGACTTTGGACATTTTGGGATGATAACGCTCAAAAAGTTCAAGAAGGTACATTTTCGGTTGGAACCAAAGAAGGAAAATGGACTGCCTGGTTTACCGATGGTCGATTAACCGAAGGATTTTATTCAGCCGGAAAAAAAGATTCAACATGGGCCAGTTGGTGGGATCATGAAAAAACTCGAAAAGAAATGCAAGGTGCCTATAAAAATGGGAAAATGATTGATAAATGGTTTTTTTATGACAAAAATGGAAATTTGAAAGAAATTCGATATTTTTCTCCTGCGTTCTAAATTGTAATTTTTATAGTATACTAACCCTAATATATAAGGAATTGAACCTGTGAAATATGTATATTATTTTGGAAACGGGCAAGCCGATGGGCAAGCCGACATGAAAAACCTACTCGGTGGAAAAGGTGCAAACCTTGCTGAAATGAATCATTTAAATATACCAGTACCACCTGGTTTTACTATTACAACTGATGTTTGTACTCATTATTATAATCATAATCTAGAATTTCCAACTGAACTAGAATCTCAAGTCCTAAGCTCTCTTACCCAAGTTGAAGCAATTATGGGTTCATGCTTTGGGGATGAAAATAACCCGCTATTGATTTCTGTTCGATCAGGCGCTAGACAATCTATGCCCGGTATGATGGATACAGTTCTGAATGTTGGACTGGCATCATCTACAATTCCAGGTCTTATAAAAAAAACCAACAACCCTCGTTTTGTATATGATGCATACCGCAGACTTATAATGATGTACGCGGATGTAGTTATGGAAAAAGCTGGTGGAATCGAACCCAAAGACGGAGAAGGAATTCGTCAAAAGTTAGAAACTATTTTAGATAATTATAAAAATGATAAAGGATTATCTGCTGATACAGATTTAAGCGCTGACGATTGGATTATAGTATCAGACTCCTTTAAATCTGAAATTCAAAACACATTTGGTGAAGGTTTTCCCGATGACCCTATGGCACAATTATGGGGTGGCATTAAAGCAGTTTTCAAAAGCTGGAATGGAAGTCGAGCAATTAGTTATCGGCGGATTGAAAAAATCCCAGAAGAATGGGGAACGGCTGTAAATGTTCAAGCCATGGTTTATGGTAATATGGGAGAGAATTCTGCCACAGGTGTAGCATTTACGAGAAATCCAGCCACGGGTGAAAATTTATTTTTTGGTGAATGGCTTTCTAATGCCCAAGGCGAAGATGTAGTAGCTGGACTTCGTACACCAAATCCTTTAAATGAAGATACGAAAACTCCTGAGACACAAAACCTCCCTTCATTAGAAACTTCTATGCCTGAACTTTACAATCAATTATTTGACATTCGTGCAAACCTTGAAGAACATTATAAAGATATGCAAGACATTGAGTTCACCATTCAAGATGGCAGATTATGGATGCTACAAACTCGAACAGGAAAACGAACGGGCACTGCAGCTATAAAAATGGCAGTGGATATGGCCAACCAAAAAATGATTGATAAACAAATGGCAATCATGCGGGTAGACCCAATACAACTTGATGAACTCCTCCACCCTATGTTGGATACGGACTCAGAAAAAAATGCTAAATTTTTAGCCAGAGGATTGCCTGCTGGTCCAGGTGGCGCAACAGGAAGAATTGTCTTTACAGCAGATACTGCTGAAGAATGGCACAATAAAGGTGAGAAAGTTATTTTAATTCGAGAAGAAACATCTCCGGAAGATGTGCACGGTATGCACGCTGCAGAAGCAATATTAACCGCTAAAGGTGGGATGACATCTCATGCCGCTTTAGTTGCACGAGGATGGGGGAAATGCTGTATTGTTGGATGTAGTTCAATCCACATTGATTTAGTAAACAAAGAAGTTTCTATCGATGACACTGTTTTAAAAGAAGGTGATTGGGTTACTATGAATGGAACCCTCGGTAACGTATATCAAGGGCAAGTCAATTTAATTCCATCTAATCCAGATACACATCCTGAATATAAAGTTCTCATGGAATGGGCTGATGAATTTAGATCTTTAAAAATCCGGACCAATGCTGAAAGTCCTACTGATGCGGCTCAAGCCATTCAATTTGGAGCTGAAGGAATTGGATTATGCCGAACTGAACATATGTTTTTTGATGAAACTCGTATTCTAGCCATGCGAAAAATGATTTTGGCTGATAACGAATCTGATAGACGAACAGCAGTAATGGGGCTTCTTCCATTTCAAAAGGCAGACTTCAAGGGAATCTTACAAGCAATGGAGGGAAAGCCTGTTACCATTCGACTATTGGATCCTCCTTTACATGAATTTATTACTTTAACCAATGATCAAGTTCAAGAATTGGCGAATCATCTCGGAATTGAAAAATCTAAAATTGAAAAACGTATTGCTGAACTTCATGAATTGAATCCTATGTTAGGGCATCGAGGATGTCGTTTAGGCATTGCGTATCCAGAAATTACAGAAATGCAATCTCGCGCTATTTTTGAAGCAACAGCAGAGCTGACAAAAGATGGTGTTTCGGTTATGCCTGAAATTATGATTCCCCTTGTTGGAACTGTTACAGAATATACAGATCAAGAAACAATTGTTCGCAATGTAGCAAAAGATGTATTAACTGAAACTGGCGTTGAGTTTAATTTTCTCGTTGGAACAATGATTGAACTTCCTCGCGCCTGTCTGACTGCAGATGAAATTGCACAACATGCTGAATTTTTTAGTTTTGGCACTAATGACTTAACTCAAACTACTTTTGGATTTAGTCGAGATGATATTGGATCATTCTTGCCTGATTTTTTAGAAAGAAATATTCTTCCTGGAGATCCATTCCAAAGTTTGGATGTGAGTGGGGTTGGTAAATTAGTTTCAATGGCTGTAAAATTAGGACGAGGAATCAATAGCAAATTAAAAATTGGAATTTGCGGTGAACATGGCGGTGACCCAGCATCTATTCAATTTTGTAAAGAAGTGGGATTAGATTATGTAAGTTGCTCACCTTTTCGAGTTCCTATTGCTCGATTGGCAGCAGCTCAAGCGGAATTACAACAGTTATAAGGGTATAAATTCTGCTGTAAAATGCCGTAGATATTTTGGCTGTTTTACAATTTTATATCCACTTAGCTCGTTTTTGATTTCATAAATCTCTTTCATGACTTCTACCACATAGTCAATATGGCTTTGGGTATGTGTTCGCCTAGGTATTGCCAATCGAACCAACTCCATTTCGGAAGGTAAGTCTGCGCCAGTATTTTGATCCACTTTTCCAAAGCCTACAGAACCAATTTCAACCGTTCGAATACCACCAGCGCGATACATTTCTACAGATAAAGACTGCCCCGGAAATTGAAGTGGTGGAATATGTTTTAATAATGTTTTTGCGTCAATATAAACTGCATGTCCTCCCGGTGGTTGAATAATTGGAAATCCAATTGCTGATAAATGTTCACCAAGATAACGTGTTTCCGCTATACGGTATTGAAGATAGCTTTCATCCAAAACTTCTTCTAAACCAACGGCAATAGCTTCTAAATCCCGGCCAGCAAGTCCACCATAGGTTGGAAATCCTTCTGTAAGAATTAATAACTCTTTTTCCATTTGCGCAAGCGCATCATCATTTGTGCATAAAAAACCACCAATATTAGCCATACCATCTTTTTTTGCACTCATGGTACACCCATCACCGTAAGTCATCATTTCCTGAACAATTTCCTTTATTGATTTTTCATCATATCCTTGTTCTCGTTCTTTAATGAAAAATGCATTTTCAGCAAATCGCGCTGCATCAAAATAAAGAGGTATATCATACTGATTTAGTATCTGCTTTACTTCTCTTACATTTTGCATTGAAACCGGTTGTCCCCCTCCTGTATTATTTGTAATAGTTAACATACAAATAGGAATATTTTCGGCGCCGTAATGTAAAATTGCTTTTTTTAATTTTTCAACATCCATGTTTCCTTTAAAAGGATGAATCTTTTGAGGATTTAAACCTTCGTCAATGACCAAATCAATCGCTTTTGCACCCTGAAATTCCACATTGGCTCGTGTGGTATCAAAGTGAGAATTATTTAGAATAACTGATGTTGGTTTACAGATTACAGAAAATAAAATTCGTTCAGCAGCTCTGCCTTGATGAGTCGGAATGATATGTTTAAATCCAAATATGTTTTTTACAACAGCTTCAAATCGTTGAAAGCTTTGACTGCCAGCGTAAGACTCATCACCACGAAACATAGCTGACCATTGATTTGAACTCATGGCTCCTGTTCCACTATCAGTTAATAAATCTATTAATACATCCTGAGCTTTTACTTTAAATAAATTATAATGGGCTTCTTTTAAAATATTCACTCTATCATCGACTGTTGTCATTTTAATCGGTTCTACTGTTTTTATTATAAATGGCTCAATGACAGTTCTGAAAGTTGATTTCATATATGGTTCTCTTAGTTATAGTTGTAATTGTAAATAAAGTTATTTTACTCAAAAGCTAGATTAAATCTATAATAATTGTTAAATTATAACAAGATATCTTACTCTTTTTTTCTTATTATGACTAAATCATCTGGACATATTATAATTAATATTCAAAAATGCAAAGGGTGTGAACTTTGTATTATTGAATGTCCACAAAATGGAATGGCTCTTTCTTCTAACATTAATCAAAATGGATATCATTATGCTTATTTAGCTGAAGACATATGTACTGGATGTACAAATTGTGCACTTATTTGTCCTGAAGCGATTATAAAGGTTTACCGAAAAAAGAAATCAAAAATTCTTAAACAACCTGTTTCAACTTTATGAATAAAAAAATATTAATGAAAGGAAATGAAGCATTAGCGGAAGCCGCTATCCGTGCAGGGCTCAAGGGCTATTTTGGCTATCCAATTACTCCCCAGTCAGAAATTTTAGAATATTTATCACGGCATCTTGTGGGGTCCAATCGCGTATTCTTACAAGCAGAAAGTGAAGTTGCTGCTATCAATATGGTTTATGGTGCAGCCGGATGCGGTGAGAGAGTTATGACTAGTACCAGCAGCCCCGGATTTAGTTTAATGCAAGAAGGCATTTCCTATATTGCCTGTGCTGAGCTGCCCTGTTTATTAGTGAATGTCGTTCGTGGAGGACCGGGGTTAGGAACCATTCAGCCTTCTCAGGGAGATTATTTTCAAGCAGTAAAAGGAGGAGGCCACGGTGATTATAAATTACTAGTCTATGCCCCTAATAGTGTTCAAGAAATGGCCGATTTTGTATATAAAGGATTTGATGCGGCGGACAAGTATCGAACTCCTGTTTTAATATTAACCGACGGTGCGCTTGGCCAAATGATGGAGCCCGTTGTTTTTCCTGATTATAATCCAGATAATCATTACACGAACCATAGTGCTTGGGCTACACGAGGTAAATCAAAAAATAGAGATCCTAATGTCATTACAACATTAAACCTCGAAGCCGATGCTATGGAAAAAACAAATATTCACTTACAAGCAAAATATAAAAGCATCATGGAAAATGAGGTTATGTTTGAAACGATAGAAACAGAAGATGCCGATTTCCTTTTAATCGCATTTGGGCTTACATCTCGCATCGCACATAAGGCCTTGGAAATGGCTCGAGAAAATAATATAAAAGTCGGCTTACTTCGTCCACAAACATTATTCCCATTCCCAACCCAAGCTATTGCCGAGTTAGCTGAGAATGTACAAGCTATTTTAACAATTGAAATGAATGCTGGGCAAATGGTTGAAGATGTGCGATTAGCCGTGAATGGAAGAACTCCTGTTTATTTTTACGGGAGAATGGGTGGTGTGATTCCTCAACCCAATGAAATCTATCAAAAAATAAAAGATGTTTATCATTCAAGTTCTAAACAAATAAGCGAATGAGTATTTCACAAGAAGGCATACATTGTAATTATCTCAATGAAATGGATCTGGTTTGGGATCGTCCGGATACGTTCACTGATACCACCTTGCATTATTGTCCGGGATGTGGGCATTCAGTTATAAATCGGCTTATTATGGAATCGGTACAAGAATTAAATATCGAAGAAAAAACAATCGGTGTCGCTCCTGTTGGATGTTCAGTTTTTGCCTACCATTATATGTTTATTGATATGCAAGAAGCTGCCCACGGCAGAGCATCTGCAGTCGCCACGGGGATTAAACGAATTTTACCTGATCGAATTGTTTTTTCTTATCAAGGCGATGGAGATTTAGCCGCAATTGGAACAGCAGAAACTATTCATACGGTAAACCGTGGTGAGAACATTTTAATGTTATTCATCAATAATGGTATTTATGGTATGACGGGGGGACAAATGTCACCCACCACTCTAAAAGGATCAATCACATCCACTTCACCCGATGGTCGAGATTATAATCAACATGGTTATCCTTTAGATATTACAAAAATTATCGCACAAATGCCCGGGTCTGCTTATGTAACACGGCAATCTGTTGATTCAGCTAACGCAGTTCGTAAAACCAAAAAAGCCATGATGAAGTCACTCAAATATCAAATGGATGGCGGACGAGGCGTTTGCTTTATAGAAATAGTTTCTAATTGTCCATCGGGTTGGAAAATGACGCCCACCGAATCAAATGAGTGGTTGCGAAATGAAATTTTTAACCATTACGAATTAGGCGATATCAAACAACTACCAAAACTAAAAACAAATGAAATTTGAAATAATTATTGCAGGTTTTGGTGGACAAGGCGTTTTATCTATGGGAATGTCTTTGGCTTATGCTGCAATGATTGAAGGCAAAGAAGTATCGTGGATGCCTAGTTATGGACCTGAAATGCGTGGTGGTACCGCAAATTGTAATATTATTATATCAAGTAAGCCCATCAGTTCTCCAATAATAAATACGTTTGATTTGGTTGTAGCATTAAATCAACCTTCATTAAATAAATTTGAAAAACAAATCAGAGATGGTGGATATTTATTATATGAAAAAGATCAAATAATTAACCCACCAACAATAACTCAAATTTCAATTTTTGGAATTTCTGCAACAAAAGAAGCGGTGAAACTCGAAAACAAAAAAGCCATGAATATGGTAATGCTTGGTGCAGTTTTAGCTATCGAACCTATTGTTTCTGTAGGGTCAATTTTAAAAGCACTGGAAAAAGTACTTCCATCTCGGCATCATCATTTAATTCCATTAAATAAAAAAGCGCTATTAATGGGCCAAAAACTAATCCAACCATTTTTTGGAAACTGAAATTGAACTCCGCTTTCCTTACAGAATCATCTACAATAGAAGAAATATTAACATATGCTATGGATGAAGAAAAAAATGCGGAAGAATTTTATCAAAAAGCAGCAGCCCTAATAATTGATAAAGAAGCAATAGTTTTATTACTTTCATTAGCAGAAAAAGAAAGAATTCACTATCAAGAATTACACAAAAAACTAGAAAAGTTTAGGGCAAATATTTTTTCAATCCATGGTGTTTTAGAATCCTTTAATTCTCATACTTAGGAGTCAATTTTCTTTATTCTTTCAATCAACCCGGGATCCACATCAACTGAGGTTGGGTATTTTAACGATGAGACACCTCTATGGGTTCATCGAATAGATCATACCAACCAAAATCTACCAAGTCTACTAAGCGATCAATTACCTTTTAGATTGAAACAGATCAATGCTCTATTAAAATTTAAATCTCTTGATTCTATCTCCGTACGCGGAGGGCTACTCAAACCAATGCCCGGTGGAGTTTATAAAATATCACAAACATTATTAAGTGACCTAGTTGATGAAAAATACGGTTCACACGCATCCAATCTTGGTGCACAGTTAGGACTGCTTATTGCAAAAGATTGGAATGTAAAATCATTTATTGTTGACCCCGTTTCGACAGATGATTTCCCGGATGTAGCTAGAGTTTCCGGCGTACCTGGAATTGAAAGAAAAAGTAGAAGTCATGCATTGAATATCAAATATTGCTATTATAAAACGTGTGAAAAAGAAGCCATTGACCCGAAAACTTCCAGGTATATTATTTGTCATTTAGGGAGCGGGGTTTCCGTAGCAGCAGTTGTAGGCGGTAAAATTATAGACGTGAATGATGCGCTATTAGGTATGGGACCCTTCTCCGTAGAAAGAGCTGGGGCATTACCTTTAGCCGGAATTTTATCTTTAATCTATCAACAGAAAAAATCTCAAAAAGATTTAGAACTTTACTTAAGCACTTCATGTGGAATGAAAGGATATCTTGGAACCAATAATTTTAAAACTATTGAAAAACTGATTTCACAGAACGCCAAAAATTCAAAAAATATTTTCAATGCAATGGTTTATCAAATTGTCAAAGAAATTGGATCTTGCTTTGGTGTTTTAAATGGAGACTGTAACGGATTAATTTTAACAGGAGGACTTGCAAATTCTCTCTTATTACTTAATGAAATAAAGAAAAAAACACAATTCATTAAACCTGTTTTTGAGTACCCTGGATCCTTTGAATTAGAAGCGCTAGCAACAAGTGTAAGTCGCGTATTGAAGGGCCAAGAATTAGCTAGAGATTATTGATGATTACAAACTTTCAACAAATTCAAGATTCACTAAAAAATAAAATGCCGATTCCTATCGCAATTGTACAACCCAAGCATAAATCTTTACAAGAGTCTGTTACTAAAGCCGAAAAAAATGGATGGATTATCCCATATTATTTCGAAAATAAAAACAAAAGTATTGCTGCGAAAATGGCTGTTAATTCGGTTCTGGATGGAACTTGTTCTTTATTAATGAAGGGAGATATAAAAACATCAATCCTACTGAAATCAGTTTTAGCAAATTCTAAAAATAGCAAAAAAAATAGACTATCCCATATTGCAGTCATGGAAACACCTAAATATGATAGACTGATGCTTTGGACGGATGGGGGAGTCAACGTGAATTTAAATAAAACTATTATTACATCTATAATTCACAATGCCTTAAAAATCACAAAAGAGCTAAAAATTCACCACCCAAATATTGCCATGCTTGCTTTGGTGGAAAAACGAGTTTCGCAGCTTCCGGAAACAGTTTTGGCAGATGAAATATGTAAATGTTTTTCGAATGATTTATCGATTACTGTGGAAGGTCCAATTTCATTGGATGTAGCATTATCAAAATATGCCGCAAATCAAAAAAGGATAAAATCATTAATTGCTGGTAAAACAGATGTTTTTGTGGGGCCATCCATCACAACAATTAATCTTATAGTAAAAGCTCTACTTGGACTCGGACAAGCAAAAGTAGGAGGAATTGTACTCGGTTGGCGTGTACCGATCGTTTTATTGTCACGATCAGATGATAGTACAACCCGACTTAACTCTATTGCTCTCGGCGCATTTTTAACAAAAAGGAAATAGAATGGACATTAAAAATAAAAATATTTTGATTTTAGGAGGATGGGGATTGGTGGGAACGTCTATCCTACATCAGTTGAATTTATATAAACCAAAAAAAATTATTATATTATCTTTACAAGAACAGGAAGCAAAAGAAGCCTGCCAACAAATGGCAGAAGCTTATCCTAATACAGAATTTTATCCAGAATGGGGGAATATTTTTGTTCGAGAAGAATTAAAAGATTTTCAACGTCAAGAATTACTAAACCATGAAGACCACCGACGAAAATTACTGATGGATAATCTAGAAATATTTACTAATGATATTTTGGATCACTCATTTTTAAATCAAGTTATTTCTCGCCATAAACCACATATTATAATTGACTCAATAAATACATCTACGGCATTGGCATACCAAGACGTTTATCACAGTTATCAAGAATTGAAAGGGGCTCTGTTTTCTGATTCTAAACCATTAGATCGTTCAAAAATTGAAAAAACATTAACCACGCTTTACATTCCACAAATTATTCGTCATATCCAAATACTCCATCAAAGTATGGTTGAGAATAAGACAGGCGTGTATATCAAAATTGGTACAACAGGAACAGGTGGAATGGGACTCAACATTCCTTATACTCATAGCGAAGAACGGCCATCTAGAGTTTTATTGAGTAAATCTTCTTTAGCGGGTGCACATACGATGCTAATGTTTTTAATGGGACGAACTCCTGAAGGTCCTATTTGTAAAGAAATTAAACCTGCTGCTGCCATCGCATGGAAAGAAATAGGTTTTGGTGAAATCAAAAAACAAGGACATCCAATTCCTCTTTATGATTGTAAACCAATAAATGCACAAATTTTGAAAGATAAGAACAAAATTAAAAATCATGGTTCCTGGACATCTTTAAATAAAAATCTGAAATCTGTCTATATTGATACGGGAGAAAATGGAATTTTTTCTTCTGGAGAATTCGAAACAATCACATCGGTTGGCCAAATGGAATTCGTAACCCCTGAAGAAATAGCTGAAAATGTTATTTTAGAAATCTTGGGAGATAATACAGGCCATGATATTGTAAATGCATTAGATAATTCAATCATGGGACCAACCTATCGCGCAGGGTATATGCGGCACCACGCAATGAATAAAATGGAACAACTAAAGGGTGAGTTTCAATCCGATAGTATCGCCTTTGAAATTCTAGGCCCGCCTAGATTATCGAAATTGCTATATGAAGCACATATACTAAATAAAATATGTGGAAATTTAAAAGATATTTTGAATTTTAAAGATGCAGACTTGTCTAAAAAATCGGATTCTTTTATCAATCATGATCAAAAAATTAGATCTCATGCTTTATCCATTGGAATTCCAATTTTATTATCAGACGGAAAACGATTATTACGTGGACCTGAAATTAAAATCCCCCCTCACAAAGGAGGTGAAATCCAACTATTTGATATTAAAAAAATAAATGAATGGGCGGATGCAGGTTGGATTGATTTCCGTACAGCAAATATGCGGGCGTGGCAAAAAAGGGTTACGTCTATTCTCAATTGGGTGAAATCATTACCCAAAGAAGATTCTAGCTCAAGATTTGTCCATGGCGCTCAATATTGGGATTCTAATAAATTATTAAATATTGGAAAAATTGCCGCATGGATTTTTATGAACGAAGATGATGGATTACGATTTAAACGATAAAAAATATCATCATTTAGATAATTCTATATATCGAAAACAATCGATTGTATGGTCATTCACCATACCAGTAGCTTGCATGAAGGCATAACAAATTGTAGATCCAATAAATTTAAAACCACGTTTTTTCAAATGCTGGCTCATCGCTTCAGAATGAGTTGTGCATACTGGAAGGTTAGATATTTTTCTAAAGCTATTCTGAAGCGTTTTTCCTTTGGTGAATTGCCAGATATATGCATCAAAACTCCCAAATTCTTTTTGAATATCTAAAAATAAGATTGCATTCAATACCACTGAATTCACTTTAAGTCGATTTCGTACAATTTCAGAATTTCGTAATAATGATTCTATTTTAGATTTGGAATAGATTGATATTTTTTTTGCATTAAACTGATCAAACGCTTTCCGGTAACCCTCTCGTTTTTTAAAAATGGTTTCCCAACTAAGTCCTGATTGAGCACCTTCAAGCATTAAAAATTCAAAGAGTGTTCTGTCGTCATGAACAGGTACTCCCCATTCTTTATCATGATAGTCTTGATATAAAAGACTTTTATTTCCCCACTCACAACGATTCACTATTTTATACTCGAATCATTTGGATAGGACAAATCCCACGATGAACGAATTGCATCCATGGTTTCCATAATTTGCAATGATTCTTCTAATGGCATGCGAGGACTTTCTAATAAACCTTTTCGTAAACAACGATGAACTTCTTTTACCTGGTAATGTAATCCATTTCCAAGGATTGGTTTTTCAAACTCGATGGACTCTTGTCCATTAATATGTAAAGATGCTTTATTGGGCACAGCAAAAAGATCGGGAAGCTTAATATATCCATCCGTGCCATAAATATAAGCTTCATTTATGGTCTCTGTTCGCAATGCAAAAGTTAAAACAGCCAAAGCTCCATTATCATATTCTAATATAGAAGCTCCTTGTTCGTCGGTTCCATAATCCCCAATAAATCCGAATCCTGAAATTTTTCGAGGTACCTGTGAATATACCATAGATGAAAAACCAACCGCATAGATTCCAAGATCCAATAAGCTACCGCCACCCAATTCCAGATTCATAACGCGACTTTCTGGTGTAAATTCTCCTCGAGCACAACGATTGGCTTGGACCAATCGAACTTCTCCAATCAAACCATCTTTCACCCAATCTAAGACTTGATGAATAACCGGAAAATGACGGGTAATCAATGCTTCCATGAGAAAAACTTTATTCTGTCGAGCCACTTGAATCATTGTTTTTGCTTCCCCTGCATTGATAGAAAATGCTTTTTCGCACAATACTGCTTTTTTTGCTTTCATACACAAAATACTATTTTCCGCATGAAATACATGAGGCGTGGCGATATAAATTACATCAACATCCGGATCATTGGCCAATGCTTCATAAGAATTATAACAGTTTGGGATATTATACTTCTGTCCAAATGTATCTGCGGACTCTTGCGTTCTGGATCCAACAGCAATCACTTCAGCATCAGGAATATGCTTCAAATCCATCACAAAGCTATTTGCAATATTGCCTGTACTTAAAATTCCCCAACGTATTTTTTTCATGATTCAAATTTTCCATTTTTAAAGTCTTCAAATGCTTCCATGATTTCACTTCTTGTGTTCATGACAAAGGGACCACCTCGGGCGATGGGCTCATTCAATGGTTTTCCAGCGGCAAGATAAATACCTACATTCGATTTGCCGGTTTTGAAATGTATATCTCCCGTTTTTTCATAAACAGCTAATTGACCGATAGAGTGTGTTAATTCTTCACCTGATGCTTCCATTTTCCGTTCAACATATAAGTGATAGTTTCAAATCCACGATGAGGGTGATCAGGAAATCCAGCAATATAATCATCCGGATTGTCTGTCCCAAATTCATCCAACAATAAAAATGGATCCAGCATATCGAACTTGGGGGATCCTATAATTCGAGTAAGATTTACACCAGCACCATCTGTGGTTTTCATTCCACTAATTATCTTATTAATTTTACGCTGAATCATGCCCAAACTTATACAACACAATCAGAGCTCCAAAATAAAAAAGCCCCCAATGATAATGGGGGCTTTTTTGTTATTAAGAAATTAATTTCTAAAGTTATTCGATCATTTCTCCACCGCCAGTAATATCGGCAACATTAAACTGCCCTCCTTTTTCCATTTCTCTAGCAACACCCACTACCTTTTTACGAGCATTATCCACATCTCTCTTCGCTCTAGGTCCGTCTTCTGGTTCATACATTGCTTGTTTCTTTTGAGGTAAATTTCCAATAATACGATCTACAATCTCTTGATCTACACCTTTCATGGCCATCGACACATCAGATAAATCGACAGTATTCATAATATCTCGCAGAATTGAATCTGGAAATTTTTCAATAATATCTATAAATGTTAGATGGTATTTTTTCACATCTTCAAAAAGATCAGGATCTTCATTTTTGAGTGTTTGAAGATATCGCTCTTCATCATCTGAAGACATTCCACCAATAATTTGAGCAATCTCTTTTCCGCCACCTCGAGAAAACTCTGTGGTGCGAGGAAGGTAGCTTGATTTATCACGTAAACGTGCTGCCACTTCAATAATGCCTTCTAATGGAATATCATCTAAGGAACCCAATTCTATTAGTATTTGCCCCTTATCCATTGCATCCACTTTATCTAATAATAACATTCTCTTTTCAGGTGCTAACTGTGCTAACACCATGGCAACAACGGGTGGCTCTTCTTTATTTAATAGTGCAATTAATTGTTCATCTTGTAATTCTTTTAAAAATTCAAATGGCTGGATAGGACCTTCTTCCTTTTTTTCATCCTCAACCTGCTCACTTAAAAATCCAAAATAAAATTCTTCCATGACTCGTTTTTTAACAGTAAAAGATATGGTCCCCATTTCTCCTAATGTTGATCGTATTTTCCGAATTTCAGTTTTAGACAAACCCTTTACTAGGGATAAAGCTAGGCTTTCTCCCACAACAGAAAATAGAATTGCAACTTTTTGGATGCCAGATAACATGTTATAATCGTTAATCATAATTTCTATTCCTCCCTTTATTCTTCATCTTCTTCATCACTCTCATCGGAAACTTCCGGCTCAGGTGGTGTAGGTGCTGGTTGTTCTAGCCATTCTTTTACAATGGATGAAGTACGGCCAGGTTGACCAACACTCATAGAAACTATTGATTTTCGAATATCGTCAATCTCACTTTTTAATACATTCGGATCATCCCCAACCGGTTTTTGTGGTTCTGGAGCGGGCACTAGAACAGGAGCCGGTGCTACTGGAACTGGCGCAGGTGCAGGCGCTTCTTCTATTACATCAGCATCAGAATCATCTTTAACGTCTTTTTTAGATTTTTTAGATTTTTTCTTCTTCTTCTTTTTTCGAGGAGGAGGTGGATACATCCAAGGCGGCATAGGCGCTTGTTGCTTATTACGCCCTAATACAAAAATAAGAGCAACTAGTAAAATAAATGCCAAAAATCCAAATGCAATTAGCATTATTTGTGAAGTATCCATACCGCTAGATGCTTCACTCTGAAGTTGATCTAATTCAGTTTGAACGCCTTCAAGTGCTGATATTTTTTCTTCTATTAAAGAATCTCGAGTTGCTTTTTCTTGTTCACGGCTTGCGAGTTCAACTTCAATTTTAGACTGTGCTTTTTTCTGAGCATCTATTGAATCTTGAAGCATAGCCTGTAAAAGCATTCTACGCAAACTTTGTAATTCATTGTCCAACATAGCAAAACGAGATGAATCCACTTTCGATTGGTGGACAGCATCTTCTTTGTGGGTTATTTGTAACATATCCCTTAATGCGCCAATTTCGTTATTGAGTTTGGCAACTTTCAATGAATCTCGACGTAGCATTTCTTTCTTTTCCGCCACATAAGCTTGAGATTTTGCCTTTTCTTCCATTTGCGAAAGTTGTCTCTCAAAAAATGCTTTATCTTCATCGCGACGAACGGTTTCTTCCTGGCGATATTGTTGAACTTCATCTCGCCAATCTGTATTTTCAACAACACGTTTCTTTTCTAATAAATCAATTTTTTCAGCAATATTTTTAAGCATCACCTGTTCAGCAGATCGCTGATCACGCCGTTCTTTAAAACTTGCAGTCATAATTGTGAGCTTATCACCCCTATCTCGATCAAATTTTGAGGATGCCATTGTCAACTGACGAATATTTTCAATTAATTCTGGTGCGGCACCTTCTTGAAGAATTAACGATAAATCCATTCGCTTTACAATAGCACGGGATGGTCGCTTACGGGAGACTACTTTATCAACAACTTCGCGATTGATAGATTCGTTGTCACCTGCCCTGTTAATTGGTTCCATAGTCCTTGGTGAAATGGGTGTTGGTTCATTTCTTTGTTGAGAGCCAGCTCTATTTTGTGATACATCCACTTCAAATCCTGGAATCGGTAGCCCTATAGAATAACTAGTCTTTTCGTTCGCTAGAGATTCAGTTTTCATTTTTTCATTCATTCTTAAAAGGGCTTTAGCCGTTTTTTCAGCTGGCGTTGATTGAAGCTGGCTTCCTGATTCTTGAGGTGTATAAACAGTAATTTGCTCATTAACTTCATCTAATATTTCTAATTCCACATCTACAGTAATTGCATATTTATGAGAATCAATAATTTTAGAAAGAGCTTCTTTAACTCTCTCACGAATATTGTTTTCAAACATCAATTTTTGGGAAAGGTAACCGCCTCCTTGTCCCACAAGTAGTGTAAGTGCTATGACTACTCCAATAATGGGTGTTATATATTTTTTTCCCTTACTCATTTGACAACTCCTTGGTATGTTTCAAATCCCATCATGAGATTATGATTCACTCTTCATGTAATTGCTAGCATCATGATGCGATGGCTTAATGAAAGTGATTTGAATTCTTCTATTATTAGATTTTTGCTTGGAAGTTAAATTCATTTTTAATACATCATCCCACGTAAGCGATAAAGGATTATACATAGGATTTTCTGCTTTAATGCTGTCAATTCCTTTTGGATACCAATCACCATACCCTGCAGCTAGTAACCTAGGCGCAGGAATACCTTCATCAATCATATAACGAACAACAGCGGCACCCCTTGCTGCAGACAGTTCCCAGTTGCTTTTATAATATTTTTGCCATTTTTTAGGCATTGCATCGCTATCTGAATGCCCAGCAACTTCCACCTGAAAAACGCTTAACTGTATCTTAGGAATTATTTCTTCATTTAATAATGTTTTCAATTCTGGTTTCATATCTGCTTTACCTGATGGAAAAGCAAAATCACCTTTAATATTAATAATAAGTCCTTTAGAACTTGTTTCAATATCTATAGGTGGATCCCCTTTTGGGTTTTCCTTCTTCATTTCTTCAATTGTTTCTTCCATGGCATCTTTCATGGCAGCTAAATTTTTAATGGGTTCAAATTCCCCTTCTTCTTCAGCCTTTCCAGAAGCTTCAATTTTACTTCCTAATGATTTCCCTTCGGAGTTAGCCATCTCTTGGAGCTTAACTGGATCCATCGTTGAAATTGCTGCAAGCAACACAAAGAAGGCAAATAAAAGCGTCATCATATCTGCGAAGGTGCCAAACCATCCAGGAAGACCCTCCTCAACAGATTCTTCACCTGCTTGGAAACCTTTACTAAAGGCTTTTTTTTCTGCTGGTGTCATACCCATTTAGACTACTCCCGTTTCCACTCCGCTGGTGGAATAAAAGAATTGAGTTTTTCTCTAATTATAAGAGGGTGTTTTTTTTGGTGAATCAGGCGCGCAGCTTCCACTAGTAAACAAGCAGACATAGATGTCATAGTTGTTTTATTACCCATTTTTTGGGCCATAGGCAGAAAAAATAGATTTGCAAAAACAGCACCATAAAGTGTGGTGATCAATGCTGCTGCCATACCGCCACCTAAGTTATCAGCACCGCCTTCGCCGCCAAATCCAGCTAACATAAGCACCAAGCCAATCAGCGTCCCAACCATGCCCCAAGCCGGAGCCAAGTCACCCATGGATTTTAACATATCCGTTTGGACTTTTTCCCGCTTTTCACGATATTCAATTCTAGTCTCCATGATCTCGGTTACTTCATCCAGAGAATAACCATCAACCACCATTTGTACGCCATCTTTTAAAAAATAAATCCTAATTGTATCAACAGCTTTTTCAAGATCTGCTGCACCTTTTCGTGCCGATTCGCCAACTTCGCACGCTATATCAACCAGCGGGCCCATTTTATCATCAGCTGGTTTCAGCACAGCGCCAATAGCTTTACCCAGAGCTACAACATGAGGCATAGGAAATGCCACAAAAATGGATGCAATCATGCCTCCGGCAACAATTCCAAAACTTGGGATGGAGATAAAATCACCAAATCCACCTGCAGATCCTTCAACAAATAGGGCGTAGGCAATACTGCCAATCATGGCAGCCATACCAAGAACAACACCGATAATTAGAGCAATATCCATTCGTTCACTCCTGTATTAAACTTGCGGATTTAAAATTATTTTCATGCAAAGCTTTCAAAATATTTCTTACATCGGTATACTCTGGATCTAACCTAAGAGCAAGGTTCCAATTAATTGTAGCTCTTTGCACATCACCTAATTTATAATAAATAGATCCTCTTCTGGCATAGGCTAATGCCAAATTCGGATTTAATTCAAGAGACAAATCGACCTCTTTTAACGCTTCACGATAGTCACCTGCATAAAAATATCTTAATGACCGCGAAAGATGTCTTAGAGCTTCATTCATGTTTTTTTCTGAAACATTGGATTCTAAATGAATTGTACTCAAAGAATCTGATAAAAATTTTGTATTTTGTTCCATCGCAGATAATCTTACCAATAAATTTCTCATCTCATTATTCATGAGCGCCATCGAATCTCTCAACGTCTCTACTGCAAAATTGGCCATATTTACGGTAGAATCGCGATGTATTGAAATTGACTCCAAGCCATTACTTCCTGAACCGTAGATATTAGTTGGGCCAGATGGCCCACCATCAATTCTACGTTTTGGCGCACGCGGTACAGCCATGTCAAGTCCTAAAATAAAACCCGGATGACCAACCCAGTATCTTTTTCCCCAATCAGGAAGACGTTCTATGTGGGTGAACCCTAGGTTCAGGCGGTAATCCGAGGTAAGGGGGATGCGGAGTCCCACATTGACACCCGTTCCGTCAAATTCACCCACAATATCCATTCCACCCCTTGGTAAAAAATAAGGGGTCTTTAATATAAATCCAAGAAATACACCAGCGCTTGCCGATGCTGAATCTGGATTAACTACAATAGTATCCATAGGAGCTAGGCCACCAGTACCAAAACCCATATAGGTATTCATTTTATAATCACCTAAATCTTTTTCGCTTGCTAATACAACAAAAAAAGATAAAAGAGATTTATTCAAACTTAAAATTTCTTCTGATGTTTGATCACTCTGGAATACCACATCCTGTAAACCTACCGATAAAGAAATATCGTTATATGAAAAAATACGTTGTTGAAAATGAAATCCAAATTCTACTGCTGATTTAAATTTTGAAAATTCAAGTGAATCAATTGATGTCGTATCTCCGCCCTGAACAGCTGAAAACCCAAATGCAAATCCTTTACTTAACTCCATATCAAAATACACGCCTTTTGCAGTGTTCAATGGGTTAAAATTGTGTATCTCAGTACCAAACCCAGTTCGAAACAAATAGGGCGTTTTTTGATTACTTGATGCTGGAATTCTCATCATGAGCCCGGGTCGCGTATAAGCTACACGGGTAGACCCAAACACCATAGAACCAACTAAAAAAATAAGCGGAAAATATTTATTATATAATTTCATAGACGCTATTCAATTCATATCCAAAATGGATAACTATTATTGATATTCCTCCCAGTCAATAACATAGGAGTAACCAATAAAAGTACCAAAATCACGAGGAACA
>JABIHN010000044.1 GCA_018649625.1 Fidelibacterota bacterium
TATCAAAATATTGAATCATTCTTAAAATATCACCGCCTTCCCAAAATAGGAGATGCCGTCCTACAAACTCACCTTTTGAATCGTAATAAGATGATTCAATCACTTCAGTCATATTATTATTTTCTTCATGAATACTATAATTAAAATGATAATAAAAATAGGTGAAACCCAGTTTGTCTGAAAAAGAAGCCTCACTTGGACGACCATCTTTTCTACTTTTAATATCTGCAATCCATCCTGGTCGAGTATAACTTAGTTCATTTGCATATAAATATTCATCTAGGCGAGATGCATTTCCATCTGTAAGAAATTCAACTTTATATTCAGATCGCACACCAGATCTTGACCATAGAAAATGAAACGTTTCTTTCGCTTCTCTATCCGCACCAAAATGCGTTACCGTTTTTATCCTATTGTCAATATTATAGGTAACTTCATAGTAATCTTGACCATAAAAAGTTTGGGGCTCTCCTCTTAAATCCAATATCCGACGATACGGATTCCAATATTTGTAAAACTCAGATGATTTACTTTTTTTTAAGTTTTCACCAAAATCGGGAGATTCTGTTGCGCTTAAAAAAGAGACCATAAAAAATAAAGTCAATAATCGTAGTAATTGGTTTCGAACGATTAGGCCAATCCCCAACTCATTAATATAATTAAAAGAAAAAACAGTGAAAATCCTGTCCATGCACCCGTTTGAAACTTTTTATTATAATCGACTACATCTTCATCTAGAGTTTGATAATTCAATACGATTGTTTCTTCCTTCCCTTCTTCAATGTATACATCGAGTCGTCCCATCACAAGAATATCATTTAACATCTTTTCTTTTGAAGTTCGTGATTTTAAATCTTCGGAATAATTATCTGGAAAATATCCAACTTTATGCCAACCGGGCAATACATCAATACCATGGTCTAAAGGTGTATTTCCCACTAACTGGTTATCCACATAAATGGGAAGACCTTTTGTATCACAAATAATATTGAGTGTTGTTCTTTCTCGTGCATCTTTCCAAGAACTTGGATGAGATATTTTCTGAGCATCTTTTGGATTTGGAAAAACAAAAGAAGGATTTACATCTTTAGCCTGTATATAGTCAGCATAAGTTATGACGACCAATACCTTTGTCCCATTATCATGAATGACCACATCGGAAGACCCTATTTTTCGCCCAATTTGAATAGATAACTGGATTGAGTTTTGGGTCCATACTTGTTGAATATCTTGAATAGGATACGTTGCGACATTTTTCATAAACCCAGAATCGGGTTTTATTATATTATAAAAATTTAATATGAACCAATTATCCTGCTCAATCCATCCTGCAATATCACTTCGTTTAATGGGTTGAGAGAGATAAAAATTAAGCTTAATTCCCGTCTCGATCGATTCAGAATTAACAAGTTCGATGGTCGGCATTTCCTGGCTCATAACAGGTCCCAACAACAAGAGCCACAAAATGATTCCCCGCAAAGCAGTTATTGGGGAAAATATCATTATTCTATTCCGACGATTCCTGCTCAGAAACAGAAAGATTGATTCTAATCTTTTGGGTTCTTCCTTTGGTAACATAGATATCTTGATAATCAGGTACTTTCATGGCAAACTTTGGAGGTGGTGCATTCGAATCAACCACTCTAATTCTATGCCAACCAGGTTTAACAACTATTTTTTTAGGAATAGGCGTTTTTCCAACTAAAGTGCCATCAATAAAAACGTCAGCACCTTTTACATTACTAGAAAGCTTAAGGAATGTTTTCCTTTTGGATAAGTCTGGCGGTAAATAATCTAACTGTTCCTGATTGTCCAATTTTCGAATTTCACGTTTAACATCGGCTTTAACAGGTTTTCTTGCGAGTACTTCTTCGGCTGTTTCTGGAACATAAACCAATTCCGAATAAACAAATGATTCCGGTTCAACTTTTATTGATGTTTTTGGGTTTTTTGTTTTTTCAGTTTTCGAGATTTTTATTTTTTTATTTTCTAAAGCGCGGGTTAATTCTCTATGAGTTCCTTGCCCAATAATACCATCAACATCAACACCGTTAAATCCTCTGTCACTTTGAAAGTTCATTACTGCACTTTCTGTAGCGGGACCAAAATCGCCATCGACACCATTGTTATAAACACCATCAACTCCCAAATCATACCCCAATGCAATAAGAGCTCTTTGAAGTTCTTTCACTTCTTCTGGCCTACGAATACCAGCATCCAACATTCCTTTATCTAAAATCCAAGAAATATCAATTTCGGATTTTTTATATTTTTTAGGCGAAGAAACAAGCACCGGTAAAGGTTCATTTTTTTTCTTTTGAACAATTAATGGCTTTGGAATTTCTATGGAATCATCTTCAACCTCATCATCTTCTGTTGAATACCAATCATTATACCAAACAAAATATTTTTCTGGGCCATATTTATTTCGAGCATAAATAAATGAATCGTAAAAAGGCGATCCTTTTGATTCTTCTTTTGGCAAAGTAAACATCTTGTGTTTATTCTGAGTTTCGGATGAGATAACTTCGGATCGAAGACTGTCATTTAATGATTCCCATACTTGAATTAACAAAACACGACTTGCTTTTGAATGGAAAATTTCAAAATCTTCAATGGGTCTATTAAACAGATAGCCAAGTTGTACGGACTCATTATTTTCTGTGACTTCAAGATCAATAATTGGAAGCTCGTAATCAATATAGTCCATGGACGATTCACCTAGTGAAATACCATTTAATGTAATATAGAACCAATTCTCTTGACCAACCCACCCTGCAATATTATCTATATCCACAATATTACTCGTTACAACACGTAACAAAGTACCATTGCTCTTCCTGTGGGTAGAGACCAATTGAACTTCATTTGCTTGAAGGACCGAAAAGATTAAGGTCCCAAACAAAAGAATATTTCTAAATTTCAATCGATAAAACATCATTTAATTCCTGGCGAAGTTTAATCACTTCATCCAATTCCATCTCAGGATTTTCTCCATTTGTTTCTTTTTCACGAATCTGGATTCGAAGTGTTTGAATTTTTTCTTTTAGTGGCTTGGATTTTAAGATTTTTAAGCAATCAATTACAATTTCTTCTGGAGGAATATTTTGAACCTCCGTAAATAAGATTTTGGCAACAGAATCACGCTCATGTCTATCCTGAAAATACTCGATAATTGCGGAGGATTCTACTGACAATTTTTCATCCATTAGAAAAGATGCTATTTTATTTAATAATGGTGTTTTAAACAAATCCAATGAAACATGATCTAAAACAACCTGTCTTACAGACTGTTCATGATGAACTAATAATTGTAATAATTCAATTTGTGCACGATCAGACTGACTTGTAAATGTGAATGGGTTCTCATCTAGGTCATCTTGTTCGGTATAATATGTTTGATTGACTCGCTGACTCTTCATTGCTCGAATTAGGTCTTCTTCACTCGCCATTAATTTTTCTGATAATATTCGGATTAAATCATTTCGAATAATTCCATCTTGAATGCTTTTAATTTCACGCATTAAATCCAAAATATATTGTTTTCTTTCTGCACCTTGTAAAGATACGCCATCATTAAACTCTAAATGAAAATCAATAAATCGGGTAGGCGCTTCAATCGCAGCCATAACTACTTCTTTCCCGACATCTCTCACCCAATCATCAGGATCCGTACCTTTAGGTGGACAAACAACCGTAGGCTCTAATCCTAATTTTAATAACACCCACCCTGCTCTGGTTGCCGCCTTTCCACCTGCAGAATCCCCATCATAAAGCAATACAACTTTTTTTGTGACTCTGCTCAATGCCAATCCGTGTCTGGGTGTAAATGCCGTTCCAGATACAGCTACAACAGGATGAATACCTGCTTGGTATAGTTGTAGAAAATCCATGTAGCCTTCTACAAGAACAGCATACCCAATTTTTCGGATTGCATCTCGAGATGCTTGAAGTCCATAAAAGACATCGCTCTTTTTATACAGCGGCGTTTCAGGTGAATTCAAATATTTTGCCAGGTCGTCTATCCCAAATATTCGACCGCCAAATGCAATGGGCTTTCCTGATGGATGATGAATTGGGAACATTATCCTAGATCTAAAACGATCAAAAGTCCCCTTTTCCGAGTGAGTAAATAATCCCGATTGATTAATATGCGCCTGAGTAAATCCCTTCCCTTTACATTGTTTGACCAATTGGTCCCAACTATCGAATGCAAATCCAACTTTAAATTGTTTCAAAATATCTTCCGATAGCCCGCGATCACGAAGGTAAGCTAACGCATCTTTGCCTGAATCTGAATAAAGGTTATTTTGATAAAGTGAGCCAGCAATTTCATGAAGTTCATATAAAGACGAAAATAATTCTGACCCTCCATCCCCTTCTTCAAATTGAATTGGGATATTGTATCGATCCGCCAATGCTTTTATCGCTTCCGGAAAACTGATTTTCTGATATTCCATTATAAATGAAAAAACATTGCCGCCAGAACTACAACCAAAACAATGATAAATCTGCTTGGCCGGTGCTACACTAAATGATGGCGTTTTTTCACCATGGAACGGACACAATCCAAAATGGTTTGCCCCTCGTTGTTTTAAATCAACATATTGAGATACTACTTCTACAATATCCGCTGTATCTCGAACGCGATCTACAATATCTTGTGGAATTTTTGCCATTAAGGTTGCGTGAGTTGTTTTAAATAAGATTCACTCATTAGTACCGGATCTTCCCAATTAAAAAAGGAAACAATCGATGTCCTAATTTCATGACTCTTTTGTGAAATTTTTGAATTATCTTCAATTATAGTAGACCATTTTTTCAAAGGTAATATGGCAAGAATCCAAATAAAAACAATTACAATAAAAAAAGCTTTTATCGAACCAAATACAAACCCAAGAGATCGATTCATCCATTGGTTACTTTTAGAAAGAAGTGCAATTTGAGCCAATTTCGTCAATAGTCTTACAACAATCAAAGTGGATGCAAATAATAAGGTAAATGATAAAAATAATCCCATCCATTGATCAATTGGCAATACTTCATTTAACTTAATAGAAATATTTGTGCTATTCGATACTGAAATCAAGATTGCGAAAATAAGACCAATTAACCTGCCTAACTCTTCAATAAATCCTCGCTTAAACCCTATAATGCCTAACAGTAAAATAAAAAACACGGCTAAGCCATCTAAAAACCATGTCATTTATACCAACAATTCCCTCAAGATTGTATTGGCTAATTTACCATCGATAGATCCAGAGCCTTGTTGCATGACCAACGGCATTACCTTACCGATATCACCTAAACCAGTTGCTCCAGAATCTTCTATTGCAGATTTTACAATCGCCCGAGTCTCATCTTCCGATAACATCTTGGGAAGATATGTTTCTAAAATCTCCAATTCAGTCTGTTCCTGTTCTGCCAATTCCATTCGTCCCGCATTTGAATACATATCAACAGATTCCTTTCGCTGCTTAACCAAAGTTTTAATGACGGACAATCCATCTTGGTCACTTAAATCTTTCCCTTGATTTATTTGTTTGTCTTTCAGTTTAGCAAGGAGTGTGCGAAGAGTGCCCGCTTTATCTTTTTCACCAGACTTCATGGCGCCATACATATCTTTTTTAATCGTGTCGATAAAACTCATATTAATTCCTATCAATTCTTTTCATCGCTAAAAGCAAATGATCTTTATTGGTTTCAAATCCTATAAAACGGCGACCACTTTGTTTGGATGCAACACCCACATCGCCAACTCTCATAAACGGATCTAAAACCCAATTTAATTTAAAACTACTTGATTCCAAGATTCTAGAAAAGACTCTTTGTGGGTATCGTCCATTTTCTTCCGAAATAGCTGGAATATCCAACCAAAGATTTGATTGCATAACATTCAGATCTAACATTGGGTCTGTAGATGTCATTCCTACTGGACGTTGATTGAATAAAAAATCTTCTGTTTTTGTAGCAAACCAGATATCGGAAGTATCATTGCTCCAAGTATTGTTTTTTTCATTTGAATTTCGAGCTTTTGTCCGCCATGTAATTCGAGATTGAATTTTAAACGTATTACTAATTAGCCCATGATACATTCCAGAATATTGCCATGGTGAAAATAAATAGATTGCCCCTGTATTTTTTAGAACTCTATAAGATTCTGCTAACCAAGCATTATTCCATTCATAATATTCTTGAAGAGTTTTTCGTTGCCCCATTCCATCAGTTGAATTCCACGGATCCTTAGGTGGTTCTGCTACAATTAAATCAATTGACTGATCTGGAATTTTCTTAAGACCATCTAAACATTTTGCAAGAAACATTCCCTCTACCATTGCATCCTTGGTCATCTTCATTTCTTCCGAAGTTTGAATAGCGGGAAGATATTTATTTAAATCATCTATTGATAACCCTGGAAACGTCTCTAGGGGATTTGTAAATAACGGAGTATTGATATTTAAAGTCGAATCGGACATATTAAAATTTACTGAAAAATGATTAGAATTATTGAATCAATGATTCGCAAAATGAATGCATTTATATTCTATCATTTTAACCTATTTTTATACAACTAAGCTATGAAATGCTTTTCAAAATTCTGTCTTCAATTTCGATATAATGATCAGTATCGTTAAAAATATTAAACTCATCTGTTTCAATGGTTAATACAGGATACTCTTTCACTGAACTAATCCATTTATCATAGGAGATATTTAAGCTATGAAGATATTCAGGATCAATTGATTGTTCGTACTCTCGTCCTCTCGAATGAATTCGACTTAATAATGTATCGGTAGACGCACGCAGATAAACTATAAGATCTGGTTTTTTTAAAAAGGAAGTCATCGCAGAAAATAGACCACAATAATTTTCCCAATCTCGATCTGATAAATTCCCCATTTCATGAAGATTCCTTGCGAAAATTTCGACATCTTCATAAATAGTTCTATCTTGAATAACACCGCTTTTAGTTTTGGACATATCCAAATGTGATTCAAATCGTTTGTGAAGAAAATAGATTTGGAGATTAAATGACCATCGTTTCATATCACCATAAAAATCACCTAAATATGGATTATCCGACACAGATTCAAAAAAAGGTGCCCATCCCTGTCGTTCTGCCATTCTGGTTGTAAATGTAGTTTTTCCAACACCAATATTTCCGGCAAGACCAATGAAGGGATATTTCGTTTTTGCTTGATTTGACATAGTTGAAAATACGGAATTCAATTTTGATTTATGTGAATGAATTATTGCCAAATTAAGATTTTCTGCCCATTTTCAACCATGTCCAAAAAACAAAAAGTTCTCTTTGTATGTACTGGGAACAGCTGTCGTTCACAGATTGCTGAAGGCTTACTTCGAGAAATAGCGAGTGAACGCTTTGACGTTTTCAGTTGTGGGAGCCATCCCAGCAGAGTTCATCCAAATGCTATTGCCGTTATGGAAGAGTGGGGAATTGATATTTCAAATCATACATCAGATGCCATTGATGATTATTTAAACGAAGGAATAAATATAGTAATCACCGTTTGCGATAATGCCAATCAGGCTTGTCCTGTATTCCCGGGTGATATCCAGCGAATCCATTGGAGCATTGATGACCCTTTTCGAGGTTGGAATTCAAATTTATTAGACAATTTTCGAGAAACACGACAAGAATTAAAAGAACGATTAGAGACATTTCTATCTGATTAAACTAGAAATTTATGATTAGAATATATAGAAAATCTAAAATCATATTATTTCAATTATTTATAGTTCAATCATTTCTTACCTCCCAGCAAATCATCATTACCGAAATCATGTACGATCTTGTTGGATCCGATTCTCCTAGCGAGTTTGTGGAACTTTTCAACCCATCTGAAACAGACACCATCAACCTTGAAGGATGGTTCATCCAAGATCGATCTAGCACAGATGCGCTAATTGACAGCGGGTACGGACTCAAAATTCCGCCCCTTTCTTATGGTTTAATCATGGAAGGCGACTACATTTTTGAAACCGGGATTTATAATTCAATCATCTTGGAAAATACTATTTTAATAAAAGTGGATGATTCTAGCATTGGAAATGGGCTCTCCGCATCTGACTCTCTATTTCTTTTAGATTCTTCAGGACAAATTATTGAAACAATCGGATGGGAAGATTGGGTACAGGATGGTTATTCTCTTGAAAGAATTCGATATCACATTGATAATAATCCTAGTAATTGGGCACAAAGTATTGATTCTCTTGGCACACCAGGATCCGTGAATTCTATTTTACCTGATTCTATTGATTTTTCACTTAGAAACATTTTTGTTTCTCCTGAAGTAGTTTCATTAAATCAATCCACAACTCTCTTTGGGTCAGTTGTAAATGTTGGGCTTAATACTGCCGAGCCAGAAATTATGGTTTATGTAGATGGAAATTATTATACCAATGAATTTCTTGGAAATATTTTAGAATTAGATACGACTGATTTTGAATTAGAGATTGGCCCATTTGAATCGGGAAATCACACAATTTTAGTTTCATTAAATGCGCTTGGAGATATTAATACAAATAACAATCAGGATTCAACTCTATTGGGCGTGCGTTATGAATTTCGAACATTTATATTAAATGAATTCGTTCCAAAACCAGCAACCGATATGCCCGAGTTTGTTGAAATTGTAAACATTAGTCCCAACGCAATAAATCTAAATAATTGGCGTATCACCGATAGCAATGAAGGTACAAATTATGGATTGGGGTCTGTGACTATTCTCGCGAATGAATATGCTGTAATTGCTGCAGATTCATCTTTAGTCGATTTAATTCCTAATGGAATCGCCTATATTGTATCTAACGGTGGTTTTCCTACTTTAAATAATGGCGGAGATAAAATTCGAATCTTCGATCCATTTAATACTTTAATCGATTCTCTCACATATACCTCAGCTTGGGGAATCTCTCAAGGCGTGTCTATTGAAAAATATTACATTCATGATTCATCCCATGTTCAAGAAAATTGGGCACCATCCACATCACCATTGGGATTTACAGTTGGAAGTCTAAATTCAGTTACACCAGCAACAACAAATGGAACTCTATTGAATGATGAGATTACTTACTCTCCTGAAATTCCAAGTGAATCAGAAAATGTTTCTATACTCGTTCCAATTTTGAATAGTGGTATATCTATTTTTTCCGGAACCGTTCAAGTATATTCAAATAACTCACTGCTAAATCAAACACATCTCACTTCAGGAAATTTAGGTGATACCGTTTTGGTGAATATTTCTTTGGGAACATTCAGTGCCGGCTTCCATGAATTATCCATTGTTCTTAGCGTAGAAAATGATGCCAGTGAAGTTGATAATACTGGATTAAATACGTTGAAAATTCGATATCCATTTGGAACCATTTTAATCAATGAGTTCATGTCCGCGCCCAATAATGACCAATCTGAATTTGTAGAGTTAATGTCTTTTCAAGATATCGATTTAATCAATTGGGAAATGTCAGACAATCAAAAGAATCCAGTTCAACTGGATACATTGTCTGTTGCCCTTGGCGATTTTATTGTAATTCTATCAGATTCAAATATGATATCCCAAGTAGATGCAAATGCACATATCAATATTCCATCCAACTTTCCCAGTCTTAATAATTCAGCTGATGGAATTTATTTATATGACCATACGGGGTCCATCATTGATTCTTTGATTTATGACAACGCTTGGGACCTTGTTAGCGAAAAATCTTCAGAAAAAAAACGTCCTTCTTATTTATCTAATAATGCAAATAATTGGGATGTGGCAGATAACGATATTGGATTCACCTTGGGATTTCAAAATAGCATTATGATTTTGGATGTCGATGGAATGATTCTTCAGGATTCAATCAAATATTCACCCATTCCACCTTACGCTGACGCCATAATAACTATACAAATTCCCATTGTGAATGTTGGCGTTTCACCATTTAATGGAACAGTATCCATTGAAATAAATGATGACGAAGTTGAAGAATTGATATTTGAGCAAATCGAAATCGGAGACACGCTCATAATTGAACCTGGAATTATTGCACCATCATCGGGGATTTCCAATGTAACAATTATATTAGATATTTTAGATGATGGTAATTCAGAAAATGATATTGCTACATTCCCCTTACCCGTTCGTTTTCCATTTGGGACTATTCTAATTAATGAGTTATTTCCACTCCCTGATTCTACAGAATCGGAATTTGTTGAAATAATTCCCCAAGATAATGTTAATATTTTGAATTGGGGAATTATGGATTTAGGTAGTTCAATAAAACATTTTCCAGACATTAATCTAAAGCAATATGCATATTGTGTTATAACGAGTGATTCTTTTTTTAGCATTCCGGATTCATCCATTTTGATTTTACCCGAAGGTGGGCTTCCAGCACTAAACAACACATCAGAAACAATTTTTCTTGTTGATCATACTGGTTCTATCATTGATTCGGTTCATTACAATGAGAATTGGCATCTTTTAAATTCACGATCCATGGAAAAATATCGCTTACAAGATGAATCCAATAATCTTAAAAACTGGGGCATCTCTGTGGGAGATGCTGGAAAAACTCCTGGAATTCAAAATTCATTATTTTTCAGTATTCTTCCATCAAAAGGAAATGTTGAATTGTCACCAAATCCATTTTCACCTGACGGTGATGGCATTGATGATGAGTTAATACTTCTTTATTCTATTCCATTTAATGAAGCAATAATTCGATGGGAAATTTTTGATATGGCTGGAAGAATAATCGCAAAACCATATTACAATTATCAGATAGGGCAAAATGGAAAACTAACTTGGAATGGATTAAGAGAATTTGGAAAACCCGCTAGAATTGGAATCTATATAATGAAAATATCTTTTCTTGATATGAGCTCTAACAAATCATGGGAATCAATTAAAACAATTGTTCTAGCAAAACCATTATAATTTTAATCGTTAAACAAATAAATTCAAGACAATATTATAATGAAAATATTAATCTCAGAACTTCCAAAATCACCTTGGTGGGGAAAAGGCATCCCTATGTATGATGATAATCCAGTCATGCGGTTGGACGCAGTTCCCAATCAATCTTTATTACAAAGAGAGAGGGCCCAGTTAATTTCAATTTTAGAAGAAAATGAAATAGGTGTGGTAGAATTGCCTTTTCCTTCTTTATTTGATCAAGAACCAATCAAACATGATTTTGTTTACATTCGCGATCCCTTTATAAGCAATCAACAGGGGAAAGCAATAATATTAAGAATGAAGGAAGTCAATCGACGAAGCGATAGTAGAATTGCAGAAGAATTACTCATAAACCTCGGGATGGATATTACTCATATTCCCGATACGCCAGGTTTATATGCTGAAGGTGGCGAGTTTTATTATTGCCCCAAAGAAAACATCCTATTTAGCGGTCAAAGTCGAAATAGTGTATCAGGAATGGAAGCAGTCGCTGACGCATTAAATGTATCAGGATTAGTTACAATTCAAAGCCACTCATTTCACTTAGATACTTATTTTACGCCTGTTTTAAATCCGAAAGGCTTCGTGTGTGCGCTTATAATTTGTATGGATGTTATTTCTGTAAAATCAGCCCGAGATTTAAATAATTTCGCTAAAAAGAAAAATATTCCCATTATTGATATTCCGATTGAAGATGCCATTGGAACGGCGGCTCATCCAGGATCTTTTGCGGCCAATGCACTACCCCTTCCCGGTTTGTTAATCAGCCCGAATCAATTCACAAATAAAGCCATTAATGAACAATTAGAAAAAATGGATGTGCAGAGAATCATAACGCCTACAACTCAATTTGAATTAAGTGGTGGTTCGATTCATTGTATTACGAACGAAATTTGATTATTTAAAAAACTAAGAACATTAAGTTCTCAAAAAAGAAGAATTAGTATTTAAAAATAAAAAAGGGGCGAATTTTCGCCCCTTTTTTCAAGAAATGATTAAAACTATATCCCTAACCCAATCCTAACATTCATACTGCCAAACCCATCATTTCCTGGCACAATATCCTTCGCCATTGTATAACGATAAAATGCCATAATATCAAATGTAAGTAATCTAAAGTGAAGTCCCGCTTGAGCATGAAAACCCGATGCTTCAATTTTATTTTCATCTAAATATGATTCTAAAGCATCTGAATTAAATTCTCCATTTTCCAAATCTGGTAATCCATCTTCATCAACTAAAACCGATTCAAGCATTTCCTGATTTATCATCGGTATAGCTACATGACTATTCATCCCAACTCCCGCATAGAGTTTTGCCTTTGCTAAAAAAGGAATACCTAATTTAAAAATAGGCTTTTGAATAGTAATATAGGTATTTGCAGCGCCATACACAAACCCAGCTGTATCTGGTGGTAGATCCAATGCCTCATTTAATTTGTTATAAATTGAAAAATCGTAAAAATTTCCCATTGCATTAATTTCTACATCTAAATCAATAAATGGAATTATATCTAAATATAAATATCCACCAATTGAATTACTATTTTCAAAACCATGATGATTAAAGTTCCCTACGGTAATACCATCTACCATTAAATCTGTAGATGTGGGTTCAACAGTAAAGGTTGCTTGCCCACCACTGAATCCAAATCCCCCAATTGCAAACATGGACGTTGGTAAAATTGCAATCATCAATCCAACTAAAACTCTCTTCATTTTTTATCTCCTTAAAAATTGTGTATTATTAATTATTGAAGTTTACGTAAACTATCAGGTTGAAT
This sequence comes from Fidelibacterota bacterium, assembly GCA_018649625.1. Taxonomy (GTDB): domain Bacteria; phylum Fidelibacterota; class Marinisomatia; order Marinisomatales; family UBA1611. The sequence goes on from JABIHN010000044.1 coordinate 12,754, forward strand.
CAAATCACTCATTGAATAAGCATACATGTCTTCAATAAATTATAACTTATCATTTTATCTATGAATCAATATTTCATTTCAATCATCCTTTTCGTCTCTGCTGGATTATTCAGCCAAGATGTCTTATGGCCTACGCAGGTCACAAAAACATTCTCATCTAATTTTGGTGAAAACAGAGATGATCATTTTCATATGGGTTTGGATATTAAAACCAATGGAGTAAGTGGACAGAAAGTTCTTGCTGTGGAAGATGGGTTTATTCATCGTATGACATCCAATTACAATGGGTATGGCAAAGCAATTTATCTTACGTCTAATTCTGGGCATGAAGTCGTTTATGGCCACTTAAAATCATTTGCTCCCATGATGGAAAAAGTATGGAAACTCCAACAAGCCAAACGACGAAGTTATAAAGTAGATACCAATTTTTCTCGGAGTGAATTCCAAGTTAAAAAAGGAGACATCATTGGATATTCTGGGAATACAGGCAATTCATTTGCACCTCATCTTCATTTCGAATATCGGACGAGTAATAGCATTCCACTCAATCCGTTAACCATGGCATTCAATCTTCCAGATCATGTAATGCCCATCCCAAAAAAACTTGCATTAATTCCTATTTCTCAAGGGTCTCTAATCAATGCAAGCCCACTGAGTCAGATAATGCCTTTATTTAGAGCTAAAGACGGTACATATTATTTAGCGGATACTATAAGTGTTTTCGGCGATTTTGCGTTTGCTATCCAAGCAGTTGATAAACGAGAAGGCGGAAATAATATTTACCAATTCCATCGAGCTGAATTACTTATCGATGGAAAAACTAAATTCGAGTTAGACTATTCACGTATTCCCTTTAGTGATGGTAAAATGGCAAAGACTGTAATTCAATTTGATTTAAAACAAAAAAATCTTGGTGAATTTCAAAAATTATATCGAATGGAAGAACATAAAAAAGTCGCTATACACACTTCAGACGATTTGGGGATTTTGCAACTAAAACCAGGATATCACTCTATCGAAATAAATATTTTTGATGCAAAAGGGAATAAGTCCACAATTAGAGGAGTGGCTGTGGGATCGTTTCCCATGACACTGGAAGCAACAGAAATATTCCGCGATAATAAAGTAATCACACTTGCACTGTCTCCAAAACGAGGTGGATTACCTATTCGGAATGCTGTCATCTATAATTTTACGCCTTATGGCTTTCCCGATGAAAAAGTTGAAATCATTCATTCGGAAAAAGTTAAAAAAGGTCTACATGTCACGCTACCAATCAAATCTATTCATAATCGAATTTTACAAATTATTGGCATTAATCAACTCGGAGGAATGGTAAGCCCTTACCATTGGAGTTCAATGACGCCAAATTTAAGCGTTATTGATATTCGCCCTTCACTCAAAATAGCAAATACAGAACGAGGAATATTTTTTCAAGTTGAAATCGATCAATATGTGCCTGCCCGTACTACTTTAAAATTGGCCAACGATAATACATTCATGTCTTATTCATTAGAGCAGATTCGCCCAAATACATTCATCACAGATCGATTATCTCATCATGTGGTAAATGAGATGAAATATGTAGACGTGGAACTCTCTCATGAAGATCAATTCCGGGAAACACGGTTTTACTATAATCTAGAATCAACGAGCCCTGGAGAAGAATCATTTGTGATTTCCAATGATCGTAATTGTTCTATCCAAACCAACAAAAATACATTTTATCAAAACAATATTATCTGGGTTGAAAAAGTAAAAGAGTTTGTACCCATAGAAGATGGGCTCCATTTATCTTCAGTTTACCAACTCCAACCTTATGATATTGCTTTAAAAGGAAATTTTCGTATTGGAATAAAATACGATAAAGACTTGGTAGAACATTCCAATCTAGGAATCTATTATTATGACGGGAAAACAAGCAATTGGATTTATATACCTACAGAAAATAATCGACGTAAACAAATATTGACCGGAGAGCTTTCTCAAATGGATGCAATAACAATTATTCAAGATTTAGACTCTCCTAAAATTATAAATATGTTTCCTGCAAATGGAGGTCGATATCAAATCCAAGATGTAAAACATATTAGTATCCACGTAAATGATGCAATTTCTGGAATTGAATCTGAAGAATCATCTTTTGATCTATTGTTAAATGATAATCCAGTCTATCCTGCATACCAACCAATCAAGAAAGAAATATCATACTCATTTAATCAAACACTCTCAAGTGGCCAACATAAAATTGATTTTAAAGTACGAGATAGAATGGGGAATGAAAAAAGTAAAACTATTTACTTTGTTGTGTATTAATGTTTTTCCCTTATAGAGATGATAATCCACGAATTCTCTTCCCTTTTGTAACCTATGGTATAATAATCTTAAATATAGTTGTTTTCCTTGGTCAATTCTGGATAGCCGGTAATTATCCTGAACTAGAAAAAACTTTTATTTATAAATTTGGATTCATTCCCGATGATTTTAATCTTCTTACGGTTTTTTCATCTATGTTCATGCATGGTGGCTTCGGACATATTATAGGAAACATGTGGTTTCTTTTTATTTTCGGAGATAATGTGGAAAGTTTGTTGGGTCATAGAAAATATTTTCTTTTTTACATTTTTTGCGGAATGGGTGCAGCATTATCTCAGTATATAGTTGACCCAACATCTTCTATTCCCATGATTGGCGCAAGCGGTGCCCTCGCTGGTGTGTTAGGTGCTTATATGATACGATTTCCAAGGGCAAGAGTACATGTTTTAGTAATTTTATTTATATTTTTTACTACAATTATAGTACGTGCACAAATTGTATTAGGCCTATGGTTTTTAATGCAATTATCAAATGGTCTTGGTAGCTTGGGTATGGATACAACAGGCGGTGTTGCATGGTTTGCCCATATTGGCGGATTTATTGTTGGCGTTGTATCCTTAAAATATTTTCAAAATTTTCGGATTGATAAAATATGAACCAAACATTAATAAATAAAGCAATGGAAATGCGCAATAATGCTCATGCTCCCTATTCTAACTATCTAGTTGGCGCTGCTGTGGAAACTGAATCTGGAGAGATTTTGGGTGGGTGTAATGTTGAATCATCTAGTTACGGACTTACTTGTTGTGCGGAACGAGTTTCCCTTTTTCGAGCAATCGCAGAAGGCTATACTTCTTTTAAGGCATTAGCCGTGGCAACAGACAACGGTGGATCACCATGTGGTGCATGTCGACAAGTTATTTGGGATCTATGCAAGAATATTCCAGTACATATTTGCGATAAAAACGGATTGGTAAAAACAATTTTTTCTTCAGAACTTCTACCTCACGCATTTGATGATTCACAGTTAACATGAATACTATAATTATAGGAATTGCCGGTGGAACAGGGTCAGGAAAAACATCTCTGGCTAAAAAAATCCTTGCTGAGTATGGCGAAGGAGAAGTGGCGGTTCTCGAGCAAGATTCTTACTATAATGATTTATCCCATATTTTATATGAAGAACGTGTTACCCAGAATTTTGACCATCCTGACTCAATCGATATTGATTTATTTGAGACCCATTTGCAAAATTTAATTAATAGCACATCTGTTAAGGTCCCAACATATGATTTTTCTACCCATGTAAGAATGAACCAGGTAACACGCGTTACACCCCACCGTGTGCTTGTAGTAGAGGGTATTTTAACTCTTCATTATTCACAAATCCGTAATTTATTATCCATAAAAATTTTTGTAGATACACCTGCCGATATTAGATTTATACGACGATTAACTCGAGATATTCATGAGCGTGGTAGAACGCCAGAATCGGTGAATAAACAATATTTAACAACAGTACGCCCCATGCATGAACAATTTGTTGAACCATCTAAATATTACGCAGATTTGATTGTTCCTGAAGGCGGGGAAAACAAAGTTGCCGTAGATTTACTTAGAACTAAAATCAATTCTATTTTAGCTTAATACTTAGAATACAAAGTGCTAACTGTTAATTTGTAATATTAAATTTCAATCCTTTGTTTAATAGAATAACTTTAAAGATATAATCAATTATGACTTTGACCCCCATTAATTCCGGATGGATTGAGGTGATTTGCGGAAGCATGTTTTCTGGAAAAACCGAAGAATTAATCCGACGGCTTCGAAGAGCTCAAATTGCCAAAATGCAAACGATCATTTTTAAGCCTCGAATTGATTCCCGATATAGCGACACTCATATTGTTAGCCATAATCAACTTAAACTCGAGTCGCATATTGTCGATTCTCCATTAGATATTTTAACTTTATCTATAAATGCGGCAGTTGTTGCTATAGATGAAGCACAATTTTTTGATAATTCAATTTTAGATATTTGCAAAACATTGGCAAATCAAGGAAAACGTGTTGTGGTTGCAGGCTTGGATACTGATTATCGTGGCATTCCATTTGGACCTATGCCGCACCTTATGTGTGAAGCAGATTATTTGGATAAATTAAGAGCCATTTGTGTACAATGCGGAAATCCAGCAACCTATACACAACGAACTTCTGCCGATGCAGAACAAATTGTGGTGGGGGAATTAGATAAATACGAAGCACGTTGTAGAAACTGTTATGAACCGCCTGGAGAGATTAAATGAATTTTATAAGCTTAATTGGATTACTGGCTTTACTAGGTATTGCAGCTGCATTATCTTACAATTTTAAGCAAATCAAATTAAAACCCATTGTTTGGGGTCTTAGTTTACAATTTATTTTTGCTTTAATCATTTTAAGGAATGATTATTTAAGTTTTAGCGGTATGGGCATTTTGGGATTACTCCTAATTACTTATCTTCTTCAAAAGGATGATAAAAAATTAGGGGGCGGCATTCAAAGCATTGTTATTTTAGCCGTCGGTGGAATTATAATCGGATACGGCATAACTATGTTAGGTTCAAATATTGGTTTATTTTTGATAGGCCTACTCCTTTTAATGCTTCTGAATAGTTGGCTGAAATGGGCTCAGGAGTATCAACGTTATGTTAGTGCTTTATTTGTGATTGTTGGAGTAACCTATATGATCCATAATAATATAACAGGCCAATATATCTTTAAAAACTTTAGTGATAAAATAGCTTATTTTTTAAGCTTATCAGATTTTGGTGCACAATTCCTTTTTGGTAATTTGGCAAATTCTGAACATTATTTTACAGCACCAAATTCAAGCTGGCCCGGATTTGGATTTCAATTTGCTTTTAAAGTATTGCCTACAATTATCTTTTTTGGGGGATTTATGAGCGTCCTTTACTATTATGGTATTATGCAAAAAGTGATTGAAACAATCAGCCATTTTATGAGATGGACAATTGGAACAAGTGGCGCAGAAACATTATCTTGTAGTGCTAATATATTTGTAGGGCAAACAGAAGCTCCCTTATTGATTAAGCCTTTTTTAGATCAAATGACAAAATCTGAATTACTCACAATTATGGTGGGCGGGTTTGCAACAATTGCTGGTGGAGTCTTGGCTGGATATATATCCATGGGAGTCCCAGCCGGTCATTTGATAGCAGCAAGCGTCATGTCTGCTCCTGCAGCCTTGGTGATTGGAAAAATTATATATCCTGAGACTGAACATTCAGTCACAGCAGGTGATGTTGCATTACCCAAAATTCATGTTGGATCTAATGCAATTGAATCCGCATCAAATGGAATTACAGATGGAATGAAACTTGCAGCAAATGTTGGCGCAATGCTTATCGGATTTATTGCACTCATTGCTGTTATTGATCTCACATTAAATTGGATGGATGGATGGATTGATGGTCAGTGGTTAAAGGGCTCTTATGTTGACTATGTCTCTGCTGGACTCTCTCCCGCAAAAGGTGAGTATATTGGATATTTCCCGGGTTCACTACAAACATTTTTTGGAACAATATTTTCACCGCTTGCTTTTTTAATGGGCGTACCATGGAATGATACTGCTGCTGTTGGAAATCTTTTAGGAATAAAGGTCTCATTAAATGAGTTTGTGGCATTTGGAACACTCGGTGGATATATTAGCGACGGTATTATTAGCGAAAGAGCAGCAATAATATCTACATATGCACTCTGCGGTTTTGCGAATTTTTCATCTATTGGTATTCAAATAGGTGGCATTAGCGCTATTTCACCAAAAAGGAAATCAGATTTAGCAAAATTAGGTGTTCGAGCTATGTTTGGAGGTGTTATTGCATCATGGCTCACAGCTACAATGGCTGGAATATTACTATAATTATGAAATTGGAAAATCAATGAAATTATTATTAATGGGACCTCCTGGTGTTGGGAAGGGGACTCAAGCCGAACGTATAAGAGAAGAATTAAATATTGTACACCTCTCTACAGGTGAAATTCTTCGCGAAGAGGTAAAGCTTCAAACAAATATCGGTAAAGAAGCAATTCAATATATGGATAAGGGGAAACTTGTTTCAGATCAAATTTTAATTGAAATTGTTAAAGAAAGAATTTCAAAAAAAGATTGTCATCATGGTTATTTACTGGATGGATTTCCGAGAACACTACCCCAGGCAGAAGGGTTAGAAATCATGATGCATTCCCTCAATCATAATTTGGATTGTGTAATTAGTCTTATTGCAAATAAAGACGAATTAATTGAACGACTTATCAAGCGAGGGGAAGAAGCTGGACGAAGCGATGATACGTCAAATATTATTCGAAACCGTCAAAATATCTATTGGGCTCAAACTGCACCATTAATAGACTTTTACCATGACAAAGGTTTATTAATAGAAGTAGATGGCCTTGGTGAAATACCCGAGATTACCCAACGAATAATAAACGTATTGCCGTGACAATATAAAATGCTGAAAATTGGACTCACAGGTGGAATTGGAACAGGAAAAAGCTATGTGAGTTCCCTATTCAATAAATGGGGTGCTTATATATTAGATGCTGATTCAATAGCAAAAAACATTATTAATCACAATGAAACTGCGCAAAGTGAATTAATTGCAGAATTTGGTACAGATGTAATGGGTGCTAATAATAAAATTGATAAAAAGAAACTTGCCCGTATTGCGTTTTCTGATGAAGATCATCAACTTCAACTTAATATTATTATTCATCCTTATGTCTTCGATAAAATTGACGCCACCTTCGATAAAGTATTATCCGAAAGTAAACATGATGTATTTGTAGTTGATGCAGCTTTAATCTATGAATCTGGTGCAAATACCCACATGGATTATGTGATTGTAGTAACGTCTCATTTAAAAATTCGCGCTGAACGTGTTATGACTCGTGGTGGACTTAGTCGAAATGACTTTTTACAAAGAGTAGAACTCCAATGGCCAGACAAAGACAAAGTCCACATGGCTGATTTTATTATACATAATAATGGAACAAAAGACCAATTAAAGGTGGAAGCAAAAAAGATTTACGAACGCTTACTTTAATTTGATTATTTTCTGTTGCAAAAACGGTTGAACTAAAAATATATAATACAATTAGAAGTCGATACATGGAGCGTCCTTTTTAATTTTTATTTTGATTCAGTTTATTTTGAAAGGGTTATCATGAAATTTGTTTCAATATTATTTATTTTTATTGGTCAGGTTTTTGAAAAAAGTTTTATCTTCAATAATCATATTTCTATCCTGTTTCCAATTTGTCGGGTTTTGGATGATATAATGTTGGATGTTTTCCAAAGCGGTTTCATTTCGAATCAAATGATCATAAAACCGCGATTGCCATTTGAAATCAGAATTGTGGTGTTTCCGGATGAAACGGGTGACTGCAGATTTGTATGAACGGATAATTGTGGATAATGATCCAGATTTGGGTGATATGTTAGACATATGTTTTAATGTAGAGACGTTGCATGCAACGTCTCTACCGACCATAAAACCACCACCAATGGCAATAATTCCATGAACATGGTTCGGCATTATAATAAATTCATCCAGTTCAACATTTTCGAAATGATTCGGAATTTCTATCCAATTTTGTTCCGCAATTTTCCCAAATCCATTTAAAACCATTTTTCCATCATCAATCGTTCCAAAACGTTCCACAAAATGATGGGTGCAAATTGTAACGAAATACATTCCCGGATTGGAATAATCCCAATATTTCAATCGAGTAGATTCTATACGGTATTTGTTTTGGAATTTCATCAATCCTCGATAAATGAATAATTACTTATTTTCAAATTGTCTGATTTCCATTTAAATAAATTATTCATTTTTCAAGTGACTCAATCACTTGCTGTATTTTATTTCAATTTGAAATTCACAGGAAGGCTGATCCACACCCCAACAGCTTCATCCTTTTGTTTGGCCGGTGCAAAGGTAACTGCTTTAATAGCATCTATGGCGGCCTCGTCCAACCCTGAATTTGGAATTCCTTTCAAGACAATTGTTTCTTTCACGTGTCCCTGTTCATCCACAAAGGCTTGAATAATTACCATACCTTCAATTCCGGCTTCCTGTGCTTCTTCGGGATAGCTCGGTGAAATGGAAGTCAACGGTTGAGGCGGAACATCATAAGGAATGAATTTTGCGTCAGGATGGTTTTTATCTCTTAAATCACTTAAGATAGAATTTGACGAAAAAGACTTAGAAAGCATACCGAGATTTAATAATGATTTTGTCCATTCTTCCGGCTTTTTTATATTGTGTTGAATTTTTCCTGTCTTAAAAAATTGAAGTGCTTCTTTTTCTGATGTATTGGATTTCAATTTCATTGATTCCATGGCCAATACAAATAGAACACCCTTATTCCCATCATCCTGAAAAAAGGAACCTACGGAAACTGATTTTCCATTTTGAAGAGTAATAGGAAGATACTTTATACCCCCATTTAAAATTCCACCTTTTTCATCCACTTCTCCTTTTCTGTCCACTCTAAAAACAAGTTTGGCTTCATTTTGATTTATGTTTGTCAACATGATTTCACCATCAAACTCATTTATATATTTACTTAACAAAAAATTCGCGAAAGTTGGCTGACTTTCGGCTTCAAGCAATTTTGATGATGTTACACCGCTCCAATAATAAACTCCCCAAGATGAATAATGTTTTTGACCGTATATCTTTTCAAGGTCATTATACATTTCATCCACTGTTTTAACCGTCTTTTCAATTTCATCTAATTCTACCGGTTTTGCCCAAAGTGGGTAATTCAAATATTTTCCATTTCCACTTATTTCAAAAGGGACCAATTGCAGTTTAACGATATATCTATCTTCTGCTTCTTTTTCACAGGCTAAATTCAAAACCATTAACCCTATTATAAATATTCTCATTTTTTAACTCCCATTTTCTTTTGTGATAGGTTCTAGCCAAATCGCTGTATGATTTCCCATAGATATGACCGATTCAACTCGAAAAAGTCTCATTTCTTCTTTGGGTTGTTTCAATAGTGAAATAGATACAAACATAAGTATTGCCAATCCAAACAAGGCCGGAATTAGATAAGGGTCTCTAACTGTTTTGTCATGGATGGTATTGTTTACCCTTTCAGACATTCGGGCAGAATTATCTTTAGGTGGCGTAAGTCCACTATAAAATGATTTCAAATTTTCTATTTTCTTATTCATGATATCCTAATTGGGTTAATTGTTTTTTCAAATTTGTTTTTGCACGACTCAAGTGAACCCGGGCCGTTTCAGCTTTACAATCCATGATTTGCGCCGCATCTTTAGATGATTGCCCTTCCAATTCCATAAGGATAAATGCTGTTTTTTGTTTAAATGATAACAAATTCACGCAATCCAAAATGGGTTGAATATCATTTGGAATGTCGTCTGATTCAAGAATTTTGTATTCGCCAAAAAAGAGTCGTTTCAATTTTTGTTTTCGAACAAAGTTTTTACAAGAATTAATATGGATTTTATAAATCCAGGGATCGAAGGATTTAGTTTGATCAAATGATTTCAGATTTCGGAATGTTTTCACAAATGTATCCTGAGTAATATCAGATGCATTCTCCCAATTTTGGGTGTAATGAAAAGCAATTTTCAAGAATTGCTCATTAAATCGAGTGACGATTTGATCAAATACATGTATTTCTCCTTTCAGAATTGAATCAATGATTGTGCGCATGTTTGAAATTAATACACTTGAAAGAAGAAATCGTTTACATTGAATTTTAATATTTCAACACAAAAGCACCAAGATGCGAAAGTATAAATTATTTTATACTGAGAATAGGGTAAATGGTAAAAGCGTTTGGAACAAAATAAAATTTGGACCGTGTTGATGATACTATAACATGGTTAAAGCACTCCAAAGAAAATTAAAAATGTTCAACTTAGTTCTGGCAGGTAGGGACTTTGCGGGAGGAATGACAGCAAATAAGTTTGTGGATTCCATTGAAAAAATGAGCGTTACGTTGAAAAATGTTTTTACCGCATTGTTAGCGGTTTATCTAAAACTTCTTTTAATATAATAGCTTTCTTCATGGATTTTTTTGAATCAAATAATTCAGAAAGAAGTCTTTTCTTTTTTCTCCATTTTTTACCTACGCGCAATTCTGATCGCTTTCCTAATTTCGAATGGTGAATATTTTTTTCAAATAGTTCTGCCCGATCTTTAACGTTGGATGAATGGCTTTCAACGTGGGCTGGCGCTTTATAAACTTCTGGTTCTGATACTTCTTTTACATGTTCTGGCACAGGCGGAACTTCAGATTCTACTTTCAAAGGCTGCCCAAATAAATCGCTGAACATTTGATCAAGGCCAACTTGGGGTCTCTTAGGTACAGTGTCCTCTTGCCCATCCCAATCGGGATCCAATTCAATCTCTCTGTTTTTCGCATCCTTATTGCGCTTTTTCATATACCCAGAAATCGCATATAAGAGAAGTATTCCGAGCCATTCCATATTAAAGTTTCGGCCTTTCTAATAAATATATAACACCATTTGAAAAAATTTCATCCAAACCAAAAATCAAAGAAAATGGGTTTCTCATTTTTGGTAATCCAAACCGAAATGAGTAGGCTGGTCGTAAAAACCAATGACTTTCCGTTTTCACATTGAAACCAATGGAATACACCAATTTTCTCATTTGGCGAATCGATATTCTAGTCTCTTTTGTAGAAATTAGATAATTAATTTTTCGGTCAGCTACGCCTATTAACCCCATGTACATTTTATACAAGAAATTAGGCAATAGATGAAGATAGGGTAGTTTACCGATAAATTTCGGAATGGTTTGTTGGTGTCCAGCATAAGCGCAATACTTTGGCGGAAAAGACATAAATAATTTTCCATCAGGTTTTAACAAATTGAAAATATTTGTCAAAGCTGTTTTTTTATCTCCAATATGCTCTATTACATCTCGGAGAACAATCATATCATATTTGTCCGGAATTTCATTTACATAAGAATCCTGCTGACAAATATTTGCCTGAAAAAGATGAAGAGAATCTGATTTATTTAATAACAATGCATTTTTAAATCGAATATCAGAGAGTTCCATCCCAGAACAAATTGCTCCTTTTTTTTGATAAAACTTGAGCAATCCTGCTTCTGCACATCCAATTTCTAAAACTCGTTTATCGGAGACATCAGTGTCGCCAATAAAATCGAAAAGGAAATTTTCTCCATACCACTGTTGCTCACGATAACACCGTAAACAACGATCAGTTATTGGATCAGCCATTTGTGTAGGAATAGAAATATCCAAAACAGGATTGCTCTATTAAAGATTAATTGTCTTCTAAGGGGTTATCTTCGGATGATGAATCAGAATCAGAACCGGCGATTGCATCTCGCATTCCTGTATCAGATTTGATATTTTCCATCTTATAATAATCCATAATTCCCAAGTTTCCTTCTCTGAATGCTTGAGCCATAGCCTTGGGCACTTCCGCTTCTGCTGCCACAACTTTGGCTTTCATTTCTTGGGTTCGGGCAGTCATTTCTTGTTCTTCTGCAACGGCCATAGCGCGTCGCGTTTCTGCTTTCGCCTGAGCTACACGTAAATCTGCTTCAGCCTGATCGGCTTGTAAAGAAGCACCAATATTATTTCCCACATCCAAATCAGCAATATCAATCGATAAAATTTCAAATGCAGTTCCAGCATCTAAACCCTTTTCTAATACTGTACGAGATATCTTATCGGGATTTTCTAAAACGGCTGAATAATTATTAGCGGAACCAATAGCTGAAACGATACCTTCTCCTACACGAGCAATAATGGTTTCATCCGTTGCTCCTCCAATTAACCCTGGAATATTTGTACGAACAGTTACACGAGCTCGGGCTTTTAATTCAATTCCATCTTTGGCAACTGCTGCCAAAAAACCATCCATCGGCGCATTAATTACCTTTGGATAAACCGATGTTTGCACCGCTTCATTCACATCTCTTCCGGCAAGATCAATAGCAGTAGCCGTTTCAAAAGTAAGGGGGATATTTGCTTTATCAGCAGCAATTAGAGCCGATACAATATTTTGAACATTTCCACCCGCAAGATAATGTGTTTCTAACATATCGGTTGCAATATTTACCAACCCAGCCTTATGAAGATTTATTACACCATCAGTAACCAATCTTGGTGATATTTTTCTCAATCTCATCCGGATAAGATCTACAATTCGAATTCGACCAATTCCAAGCGATACGATTCCTTGTATCCACATCCCAACTGGGACAAAATACAAAATCAGAAATACCGTAAAGGCAATCATTGCTAACATAAATATTTGAACTGTTTCCATAATAACGCTCCTTTTTTATTCTTTAATTAATTCTCTTACAACTATTCGATTCCCATCAACGGACAGAACCTGTACTTGAGTCCCTTTTTCTATGAACTCTCCTTCACTTACTACAAAGACTCGTTGATCACTAACTTTAACCCAACCTGACGGATGAAGATCAGAATCCGCAACACCATTTTTTCCAACTAGAGATTCCCATCCAAAAGTGTTGGTATAACCATCATCCTTATCTTGGACATTAGGCGCAGTGAGTTGTTCCCAAAATTTTGTTTTAATCATAATTTTAGCAAGGAGATAAAGCCCAATAATGGCTCCAACTATTCCAATTAAAAATCCATCCATTGCTTGATTAATAATTTCATCACCCACGGGAACTTCTGGTAATAATAATAAATAAAGACCATAAATAATAAAACCAATTCCTCCAACTCCTATGACACCAAACCCCGGAATAACTAGAACTTCCAAGAGCAATAAGGCCATCCCTGCAAATATGATAATCATATCTGATACAGTGGCTAATTTTGCAATATAGGATGCACTTAAAGATAGAAATAAACAGGTAAGTCCAACAAAACCCGGGATACCCCAACCTGGACTTTGAAGTTCAAAAAGAATTCCTAAAAAACCAAAAGTTGTTAATAGAGATGCTACCACAGGATTGGTTAAAAATCGAACGACTGCTTCAGACCAGTTTTCACTAGACTCTATTAAGTCAACCGATGAATATCCAAGACTGTCTAACAATAATTCCATAGATTCCGCAGTACCATCGGCGATATGATATTTCAAAGCCTGTTCTGTCGTAAGTGATATCAATTTCCCATCTTTCCGGCCTTCAATATCATTTACTTCCACTGAATCCCCATCAAATAAAAGATGGGTAAAACTCAATTCTTCATCCACCATTCCTCTCGCAATTTCTTTGCTACGCCCCCGACTTTCTGCTGTCGAAGCCATTTCTTCTCGCATGAAACTGATAACTTTTTCACTGCCTTTTTTCCCCGACATATCTACCGCTGTGGCGGCTCCAATAAGTCCACCGCCGGTCATATAAATTTTTTCACAAGAGAGAGAAATCAATGCACCTGCAGAAATTGCACGTCGATTAATAAAAGCAATCGTTAGAATTTCAGACCCAAGGATTGCATCCTTTATCTGCGTAGCAGCATCCACGCGACCGCCAAAAGTATTAATATCAAAAATAATGGCTTTGGCGTTATTATTTTCTGCTTCTTCTATGGCACGTTCAATAAAAGGCGGAAGACCTAAGTCAATTGTTCCATCAATTGGGACTCTATAAATAACATTAGGGTGTAGAAATGAAATACAACTCAAGATGATTAATAAATAACGTTTCATAGATGGGAATTTCACTCCTAAACCAAGATAAGAAAAACAAAAAAGGCAGTGAATATTCACTGCCTTTTTTTAAAAAAGTAATATATATTTTTTAATCTGATGAATCTTCAGTTACTACTAGCTTATGATTACACTTGTTTGTAGATGTATAATCCTTACAATTACATTTTTCACCTGTCCATTCACATTGGCTACAAGGGTCACCATGGCATTCATTTATAACCGTTCCTAAAATAACATTTCCTTCGCTATCTTTCTCCATCTCGATGGCGATAAATGAATTTTTTTCAGAATTATCATAGAGGTTAACAATCGTTGTAATTCCCAATAAGTACATTTGACTCTTTATGCTTTTTAACTCCAAATCCTGAAAATATACCTTTTGTCTCATTCCTGGATAAAGCCTTTTTGTACTGACTTTATTTGCAGCGATTATTACAGCAGATATATGTTCATTAAACAATGGACCAGCTTCTGTATAAGTGCCCCAAATGCCCGATGTTTCAATGTTTTTAGCAGTAAGGCGAGTTTCTTGCATAATGGTTTTATCATCGGGTGCCTTATCGAAACAAGCAGATAGAGAGAAAAATAAAATTGAAAAAGTTATTATTAATGTACTTTTCATGAATAAACTCCTTTGACCAATTTATTTAATATAAGAGAACATATAATATCAATACAAGAACAATATTAAAATAAATTTATTTGTAATTTCCCGACTCCTAATGAAAACATCGCACCAAATTTCATATTCCATTTTAACTTTATTGAAAAAATGGATATCTGCAATGTCCGCACAAACACGGTATCGATTTGCATCCAGATTGGCAAGCCTTTCTTATCACTACATTCCAAAGCGGAAAGGACAAGTCATTAAAAATCTGAATCGAGCATTCCCAAATTGGTCGGATAAGAAAATTGAATTAATTGTAAAAAATATTTATTTATTTTTTACCAATAATATGCTGCAATTCTTTGCATTTCCAAAATCATGGAGCGGAATTACAATAAAAGTTTCCAATAAAAACTTATTAGATGATATTATGAATCAACAAAAAGGCTGTATAATGATTTCAGCCCATTTTGGTGCATGGGAATTATTTGCAAAATGGATGGGTGAATATCAGTATCGATTTGCAGGAGTTGCTCTAAGACAAAAAAATCGAGGCGCGAATCGTTTTTTTCAAGAACAACGCGAAATTTCTGGTGTGGAACATATTTTCAGAAAAGAGTCCCTTGATAAAATGTATAATATTCTTAATGACAATGGTATTCTTGCTTTAGTCAGTGATCAAGATGCAAAACAAAAAGGTGTATTTGTGGATTTCTTTGGCACACCAGCTTCTACGCCAAAAGGCGTTGCCTTATTCCATCAAAAATCAGGTGCCCCCATGTTGTTTGGCGTATGTATTCAAACAGGATTCCAATCCTACCAGATTGAATTTATATCAGTATATCCAAAAAGTAATAGCGTTCAAGATATCACACAAGCATATACAACTATCATTGAAAAAATGGTGATTAAATATCCAGAACAATATTTTTGGTTTCACCGTCGATGGAAAACAAAACAAAACTTAAAATGATAAGTTAGGATAACGATGAAAAAAATTCATTACAAAAATGAAAAAGCAATTGTGGAAGCCTGTACTGTTATAAAAAATGGAGGTGTAATTGTTTATCCCACTGATACACTTTATGGATTTGGTTGCGATGCAAAAAATGAAACTGCTATTCAAAAAATCAACTCAATCAAGGGTCGAATTTCACCAATAAGCGTTATTGCGCCAAATATTAAAGCTGTAGCCCAATGGATGAATATTCCCGAATTTCATAAAACAGAAATATTAGACATACTCAGTGAATCTCAGACTGTGATAGCGCCAGTTAAAGAAAATATCGTTTCAACTTTAATTTTGGGAAAAGGACATTCCTTGGGAATAAGAATTCCAAATCATCCTTTTTGCCAACAACTATCCAATGCTTATCCAAATCCAATTACAACAACAAGCGTGAATCGAACGGGACAAAGCTCCATGACAAACCCTAATTTGATTCAGGATGAATTTGAAACAGAAATTAATTTAATTATTGATGGTGGTATTATCGATGGAAATGGATCGAGTATTTTTCAATATACTAATGGTGAATTAGCTGTGATTCGAGTATGAAATATTTATTATTAATTCTAATTTCATCAGCACTATCAGCTATAGAAATTCCTTTCAAAATAGGTGAAAGGCTTAATTATCAAGCGTCTTTTTCTGGCTTGGATATAGCAAAGGGTAGCTTAATCGTAATAGGAGAAGAATTAGTTAATGATGTTTCAACTTTTCATTTCAGATTTCAAGCTAAATCTCAAGGTATTGCAAACTATATCTTTCCTATATTTGATGAAATAGATTTTTGGCTAGATAAAAATACTTTATATCCTGTTCGAGTCACCAAAAATATCAATGAAGGAAAATATCATAAAAAAAGCGAATTACTCCTTTTTCAAGACGATAGAATCGCTATTCTTAACCAGGATACAATTTCCATCAATAATGGAATTCAATCACCTTATTCATTATTTTATTTTTTACGGTCTCAAGATTTATTGAACCTTAATGGAGAATCAATTTCAATTATTGATGGAAATGAAAAAATAGAATTAGTCATGGACGTTAAGAAAAACCTTCAAATAAATGTACCGGCGGGGAATTTTTTATGTACAAAAATTACCCCAACCAGATTGAATAAATTAAAAACTAAAAATGAAGAAGCAATGACTATCTGGTTTTCCAACGATAAAAAAAAATATCCTGTTCAGATTTGGTTAAGAATGAAATCAGGTGGGAAGTTTATTTTAAAGCTTAATGAAATTATTAATTAAATAAACGACTAATATCATTAAAAATTATTGTAATCATAAGCATCAATAAAAATACCATTCCTATTTGTTGAATAAAAATTCGTGCTTTCATGGATAATGGTCGACGAATTATTCCCTCAACTAAATGAATCATTATATGTCCTCCATCCAATCCCGGGATTGGTAAAATATTAATAAAAGCTAAGTTTACACTAATCATTGCCATAAATGTTAAAAAGGGAACCCACCCTGCTTCTGCGGTTTGCCCAGCTAATTGTGCAATCATAATGGGGCCGCCAAAATCAGACATAGACGCAGAACCACTCCCAAGCATTTTTAGGCTCATAATAATCATTCCGAAACTACCCACTGTACCTCGCCATCCGCTCTTGATTGCCTCACCAATAGAAATATCCGTATATAAAATTTCAGGAATAATTCCAATAGCACCTAATGTGTCAATTCCCGCCTCCGATGGAGAAGTAAAGAATGATGTAGTTAAACTCAAATTGATCTCAACATTTTTACGTAATACAATAAGTGTTATTTCCTTATTGGGCTGAGCATGTATAATAGATGTAAGATCTTTCCACGTTTGAATAGATATTCCATTAATTGAAACTATTTGGTCACCGGGTTGAATACCCGCAGCTAAAGCTGGCATTCCGGGTTGCAATTCTGCAACTATCGGATTATCGGAAACTTCAGGCATTCCTTGCGTGTAGCCAATAGCAGCAAATATAGCAAATGCTAAAATTGTATTCATAATTACACCAGCACTCATAACCCATAGTTTTGCCCAGAGTGGTTTTGACATAAATTCGTCATCTTCATATTTAATTTCCGCATCCATACTTTCATCAATAATACCAGCCATTTTTACATAACCACCCAAAGGCAACAACGCTAGGACATATTCAGTTGATGAACCCGGACGATGGGGTTTTGAAATCATTTTTTCATAGATCGGTTGCCACGAAAATTTTCCATTCGACTTTTTAATAAAGAAAAGACGCAGTAGCCATCCATTTTCAATAGATGTCAGAGTAAGAAATCGCGGTGGAATTCCAATAGAAAATCTTTCAACACGAATTCCAACTGATCGCGCTGCAATAAAGTGTCCATATTCATGAATCGTTATTAAAACGCCAAGAATGAGTATCGTTGCCCATAGAGTAGTCATATTATTATCTTTTTATTATAAGGTGGTGAATATTGTGTGAATGGATTTATGAATTCAAAATGAATCCACATGATTTTTTACCCAAGAATCTAAATAGTTTAATTCTTCTAGGGATGGATGTTCTATCCAAGCGTGATTTACCATTGATGATTCATTTATTTTTGGAATATCTGAAAATTTGATTTCGCCATTTAAAAATCGAACTACAGAATAATCGTTTGCTAAATTTAAAGCTGCGCCAGAGGTTCCCATCTTTTCTAATGAATCAAAAGCTAATTTAATACATGGAAACTTCTCCAAATCCGGTTCTTCAAAAGTAAGATCACCGCAGTTGAAAAAATCTAATTGTTCCCATGGCGCGCTCAAGTGGCGCGGATACGTCAATGCATACTGTATTGGAACCTTCATGTCTGGTACACCCATTTGAGCCTTAATAGCACCATCTTTCATCTCAATCATTGAATGAATAATAGATTGAGGATGAATCACAATATTAATTTGATCGGGCTTAAATCCAAATAACCAGTACGCTTCAATCACTTCCAATCCCTTATTCATCATGGTAGCACTATCGATTGTTATTTTTTGCCCCATATTCCAATTAGGGTGATTTAATGCTTCTTCAACTTTAATTTTATCGAAAGATTCTTTGGAGCGAGTTCGAAATGGACCACCACTTCCAGTTAGTACGAGACGATGGATATCATCTATGTTTTCTCCAACCATACATTGCCAAATTGCAGAATGTTCACTATCAACTGGAAATAATTGAGCACCCGTTTTTTTCATAGATTGCTTAATAATATCCCCGGCCATAACCAAACTCTCTTTGTTGGACAATGCCACATCTATTCCAGCTTCAATCGCTTTTAAGGTAGGTTCCATCCCGGGAGCCCCCACAAGTCCATTTAACAAAATATCAACATCATTTCTAGCGGATAATTCTAATAGCCCTTCTCGGCCGGTTAGCGTTTCAATACCCAAATCTGTCATTGCCTTTTTGACTTTAGGGTAAGCATCTTCATCAACAATACAAACAGCAGACGGTTTAAATTTCATTGCCTGTTCAATTAAAAGATTTGCATTTTTATTTGCAGATAAATAAACAATATTTAATTCATCTTTGAGGTGAGCAACCACCTTCAAAGCATTGACACCGATAGACCCTGTAGATCCTAAAATTGTAATTCGTCTAGACATTTAGAATATTTCTTTTTGAATAAAACACGTTATGAAGGAGCTATCTGAATTTATTCTGGTTCCGAAACCAAATTTTGCAAATGAATATGAAATAAATGCATCCATACCAACAAAATTTATTTGTCCTTCCATATTCGTAGGTGCGGTGTGGTTTCCAGAATATGATTGTTCTTTAAAAAAATTGGACCCTGCACCAATTCTAAATTGAAACATTCTCCATTCAACCCATTTACGAATATCAATTGTAAGAGAAGTAAGCCGAAAATGGTTTAATCCTTTTAAATCTACCCTCTGAATTGATGTCGCCCAATCAAGTGTATCTTTCCCGCCAAAATAGTATTGAATACCAGCACCCAAAATTTGTGGAGATTCTTTTTCTACCGAAAATCCAAATACTTTTCCTGTTAATGCCAAATTATTGGTTGCCTTAATAGCGATGTCAAAATTGGGATATGTCCAATACTGATTTCCTATTTTAGTCACAACAGATGAAACTCCCGATTGAATCATTATTCGATTCTTACTCATGGGATCAACTGCAGGAGATTCACTTAACCAAAAGGATGACGATCTAATGACTGATTTTGCATAATTATCACATTCTTGGCATACTGTTGTATCAAATCTAAAATCTGCAGACTGAGAATAAACCACATTGCAAAATACAATCAATGAAAATAATAATTTCAAAATTGAACTCTAAATAATGCCCCGTTCAGATGAACGAAGAAAATCAATGATTTGATCTCGATATTTATTATTTATAATGTCCGATTCAATTTTTTCTAATGCAATTTTTCTGTTAAGACCTGATCTAAAATAAATTTGATATGTATTTTTTATAATACTACGGACATCCACAGAAAACCCGCGGCGCTTAAGTCCAATACGATTGACACCTTGAAATTTAAGAGGTTCTTCTGCAACCAATATAAATGGGGGAACGTCTTGTACAACTCTAAAACCTCCTCCAATAAAAGCATGTGCACCAATGCGACAAAACTGATGTACTAAAACACCACCACCCAATGATGCCCAATCACCCACATCTACATGCCCACCAAGCGTTGCCATATTTGCCATTATTACATTATTTCCAACTATACAGTCGTGAGCAACATGAACAGAAGCCATTAGCAAGCAATCTTTACCTATTTCAGTTTTACCTAATGCATTTGTGCCGCGATTTATCGTAACAAATTCACGTATAGTTGTCCTATCACCTATAATCGTTTTGGTTTTTTCGCCACCAAATTTTAAATCTTGTGGAATTTCGCCAATGGAACTTGAATGAAATATCCGGCAATCTGATCCAATAGATGTATTCTCACAAATAGTAACATGGTTTCCAATTAGCGTATTATCACCAATTGTTACATTCGGTTCTATCACAGAATAAGGACCAACCGTTACATTAAAACCCAACTCGGCTGACGAATCGATAAGTGCCGTGGGATGGATGGATTTGGAGATGTTAGACCTCTGGGCGTGGAACAATATTTGCCGACAAAAAAGCTTCAGCTACGAGGATATCATCTACAAAACATTTACCATGAAATTTGCAAAGGTTAAGTTTCCTTTTTACTAAATCCATATTTACTTTGAGCTGATCTCCTGGAACAATTGGTTTTCGGAATTTCGCTTTTTCGATGGCTGAAAATAGCATATTTTTTGAAAGAGGATCTTCTACCTGACTTAACATAAGGAATGCGCCTGCCTGAGCCATGATTTCTAATGATAATACACCGGGCATAACAGGCATACCTGGAAAATGACCTTGAAAAAATGGTTCATTTATTGTAATATTTTTTATAGCTACAAGAGATTTACCTGGGTCAGTTACTTCCAATTTATCAATAAGTATAAAAGGATAACGGTGAGGTAAAACTTTTAAAATATCATTTATTTTAAAATCTAATTGTTTAGAAAAATCAGTCATTTAGTTATTCGGCCCATAATTTTGCCAATTCATTGGCATATTGTTTTTTAAGTTTTTTTACAAATTCTACGTTACTTGCATGTCCTGCTCGTGCAGCAGTTACATGCCCTTTTATTGGAACACCCAACAATGCAAGATCCCCAATCAGATCTAATGTTTTATGTCGAACAGGTTCATTTTTAAATCTTAATACTTTTCCATTCAAAATCCCATTTGCGCCTTGAATAATATCATGTTCAATACCAAATAAGTCTCTCAATCTTTCAATTTCTGAATGATGGATTTCTTTATCTACAATTACAACTGCGTTATCTAAAGCACCTCCTTTAATCAATCCTTGCTCCTTAAGCATTTCGACTTCACTTAAGAAACAAAAAGTACGAGCGGGCGCAACTTCGAATGCAAAATCTTCTTCCATATTGTAAATTGCTTCATACTGGGTTCCCAAAGCCGGGAGAGGGTATTCTACCATAAATGTTATGCGAAATCGATCAGATGGTATAACATGAATATCAATATCACGATAAGAATTTGTATAATTGACTGCATGTGTAATCTCTAAAACTTTTCTTTTTTTATCTTGTATCTTGATTTCAGCTTTTATTAAACATTCTACAAAATCCTTAGCACTTCCATCCATCACGGGAGGCTCTTTTCCTGTTAATTCTATAAGCATATTATCAATACGTAAACCGCTAACCGCAGCCAAAGCATGTTCTACGGTATGAATTCGAACATCATTTTCTTCGATCGTTGTACCGCGAGAAATATCAACAACATGATCAATATCTGCTTTAATCTCAGGGCTAGAAGGAATATCAGACCTAACAAATCTGATACCAAAGTTTTCTGGTGCAGGATGAAATGTAATACTTGTTTCGACTCCAGTATGAAGTCCAATTCCCTGACATGACTGGCTTGACCTAATCGTTCTTTGCTTTCTTTCCATCCTGAAATTTACCTCTATTTACCTTCTCGTATCAAATGATCAAGTTTTTTTCGAATTCGACTGACTTCACTCAATAGTGCTTCTCTTTTATTATGATCTTTAATTTCTCTAACAGGATATCCTGCATAAATTTTTCCGCCTTTTATTGATTTGGTAACGCCTGATTTTGCAGCAAATACAGAATTTGGTCCAATAATTACATGTGGTCCCACTGCTACTTTTCCAGCAAATGTACAATAAGCGCCTATCTCAGAAGTTCCTGCAACCGCAAATCCAGCAGCCATTAAACATCCTTTTCCAATTTTAACATTATGGGCAATATGAACCAAATTATCAATTTTTGTCATATCGTCAATGTGAGTTGTGCCAATTGTTGCCCTATCAATTGCACAGTTTGATCCTATTTCAACATCATTCCCAATTATTACATTTCCAGTTTGGGGGATTTTTTCATGTACTCCATTTTCTGTCACAAATCCAAAACCATCACATCCAATAACTGTACCGCTATGAATAATGGCATTATCTCCGATTTGGATATTATTATATATTGTTACATTAGCATGGATTTGGCAATTTTGTCCAATTGTTGTATTAGATCCAATTACCGTGTTGGCTCCTATTCTGGATTCATCTCCAATTACAGATCCTTTCTGAATTACAGCGCTGGCTTCAATACTAACTTTTTCACCTATTATTGAAGTAGGGTCAATAATTGCATTTGGATGAATAAATAATTTTGATGGAGAAGTTGGAAAAAAGAGAGAAAGCGTTTTCGCCATGGCTAATTGGGGATTAGAAACAATAATGCCATTTTTATCATCTAGAAGTTTTTCATCATTGATAAAAATTGCGGCTGCTCGAGTAACGCCTAAAAACTTTTTATACTTCGGATTTGCAAAAAAAGTAATTGATTCAGGTGTGCTATTTTGGATTTCGGATACATTTGAAATAAGTATATCCGAATCACCAATTACTATTCCGCCAACATGATTGGCGATCTCACGTAATGTGAGTTTCAAAATTTTATTATTTATCTGAATTCAAATTGCGGAGTTCATGTAATACATCGTCCGTCAAATCAAATTTCGGTTTAAAATATAACAAACCGACAGATGCATCAATGATATAATCTAAACCACCATCAATGGCAACTTTATCTACTGCTTTTTTTACTTTTCCTAAAATTTCATATTCCATTTGAGCTTGTTTTCTCATAAGCTCTCCTTGTGGCCCAATCTTTTCCGCTTGAAAATTTTGAATAGCTCTTTCAGTTTGTTCAAGTTCCATACGGATGCTTTCACCTTTATCTAAAGCCATCAAACGTTTTACTTCATAATCTTGTTTTAGGCTATCCATTTTAATAACCATTTGGTCAAATTCTAATTGAACTTTTCTATATTCAAGCTGAAGTTGCGATTCTGCTTCTTTAAATTCTTCGTACTCTGTACGAATTCTTTCTGATAAAATATATCCTATTTTTAATTGAGCAGACGCCATGGACGCCATTCCCATAAATATTAATAAAAATAAATAATTACGTATAGATCCTTTCACTGTGTTCTCCTTATTTGTTAAAACTGTTGTCCAAAAGTAAGTGTGGTTTTCCAATCTGGTTCTAATTCGCCATATTGATTGACTCGATCAAAACCATATCCAATATCAAACCCTAACATTCCAATCATGGGCATAAAAAATCGAATTCCTGCACCAGCAGATCGCTTCATATCAAATGGGCCACTCCGCGGAAGACTTAATCTTTCCATAAGATCGGTGGATGACCAAACATTTCCCATTTCCGCAAATACTATCCCGTAAACTACAGGATTTTCTGCGAAGGGAACCCGAAATTCTGTTCCAAATTTAACCAATGTATTTCCTCCAATAGGACTTCCCGATAATGTTAATGGCCCCACACGGTTATCATCATATCCACGTAATGGATTTCCATAAGGAATACCATTTCCTCCCATGATAAATCTATCATTCCACGGTATAAATGATCGATCTCCTGCATTAGCTGGTAATTCTGCGACTACCCCAATTTTCATAGAATTCATTAATACGAATTTCCAAAATGTGGGTGTATACCATTCTAATTTCAATACATGCTTATGAAAATTTTCTTGACCGCCCAATATTCCACCTGACAGAGTAGATTTCATTGAAAAGGATGAACCCATTGTTGAAAACTCTGGATGGTCTCGACTATCTCGTCGAATTGTTTGAGAAAAAGTGATTCCATCAGATTGTTGTAAACCGCCAGCATATCTGTCTAAATCTGCCTGACTACCATCATATACTTTTCGAACAACCTGAAAAGACCAAGAGCCTCTGAAAAAATCATCGGGCCATTTAAAAACTTTTCCCCAAGTTAACGATCCACCAGCCATGGTATAATCAATGGGTGCTGAATATTGAGACGATCCTCCTCTAAATGTGTAAAATAAAGAAGCACCAAGAAGGTTTTTGGTATCATTAACCATTGGATCTGTAAAACTAATACTTGCCGAGCGGTATTTTGGTCGCGATTGAGTCGTGGAGTATGGATTATACCCGAGGTTAGTTCCAACATTAAAACTCAAATTCAAACTTTGTCCTCTACCGCGAAAATTTGGGAGCGCCAATCCACCGCCACCCGTCATACCGTAGGATTGTGTGTAACCCATATTTGCATTAGCTTGCCCTGCGGGTTTTTCTTCCACAATAATTTCAAGGTCAACTTTATCTTCTGCGACCGGCACAACATCTGGAACTACATTTGCAAAAAAGTTCAGCATCATAACTTCGCGGTGGCTTCTCATTAATCTACCGCGATTAAAAACATCCCCAGGAAAAACACGAAGCTGTCTTCGAATCACATTTTCTCGAGTTCGCGTGTTACCCTTGATTACAATTTGATTGATATATACCTTATGGTTTTCAGTAATAACAAAATGAATATCTAATGAATCATCTCCAACAGGTGTGATAGCTGGATCAATTCGACTATAGATATATCCACGATCCATATATAAACCCTGAACACGATCAAATACAGCGAGATTAAAATCTTCATCACTGTATTGATCTCCGGATTCTAATCCTAAAGAACGCTGAAGAACTTTTTCTTCAAAAAGAGTCATGCCCTCCCACGAAAAATTTCTGTATTTATACTGAGTACCTTCATCAACAGTTACAACTAAATCCAATTGTTTTTTATTTGGATTAAATTGAACTGTATCACTAACAATCCTGAAATCTCTATATCCCTTATTTCGATAAAATGTTGATACAAGATTTAAATCTTCATCAAATTTTTTCTCGTCGAATGTAGAACGCCAAAACATAAACCAACGTTGCTGTTTTGTTTCCTTCATTTTCCATCTAAGTCTTAAATCGGAATAGGTATCATTGCCTTCAAATACAATATCACCAATTTTAATTTTATCATTTTCATTGATATTAAAAACAACATTTCTAACAAGATCTTTTGCTTTCCCGCCAAACAAAGTTGATTCTTCTTCTGGAGCAGATAAAGTCGCTTCTACTTCAGCATTTAAATATCCTTTTTCTGCATATAATTTTTTAATTGTTTCTATCGTAGAATGAAGCGTATTTGGTTTAATTCGCTGGCCTTTTGCTAAGGTTATTTCATCTTCAAATTTTCTATCTTTTAACTTTTTATTCCCTTCATAAGACAACTCACCCAACACAAAGTTTTCATTTACAACAATCGTAAGAGATAACCCGTCTTCTGTTTCATCGTCATATCGTAATTGAATATCTTGAAATAAACCCAATTGCCAAAGTCGTTTAATCGCTCTTGGGAACTCTGTTGGAGAAATAGTTTGCCCTTGGCGAAGTCCAGCTGTAAAAATAATTGTATTTTTGGATGTAACAACATTTCCTTCTACACTTACCTTTACTAACTTGATATCAGCATTGGCTTGCTGGGATAACCCAAGGTTTAGAATGAATAATAAACTAAATATTTTTTTCATGTTTAATTGTTTACCTGTTCGCTGACTTTTCCAAATCTGCGTTCCCTGGTTTGATAATTTGAAATGGCTTCCATAAGAGCTTCTTCACGAAATGCTGGCCAATAAATAGGAGTCATAAAAATTTCCGTATAGGCGCATTGCCATAATAAAAAGTTACTTAAACGGCATTCACCGCTGGTACGAATCAATAAATCTGGATCCGGCATATTAGCAGTTGAAAGCGATTCAGAGAAAAAAGTTTCATCAATTTCATTTAATTCTAAATTACCTTCTTTTACTTTTCCAGCAATTGTCCGTACTGCTGACACCATTTCTTGCCGGCTACCATAGTTCAATGCAAGACAGAGGTTTAACCCCGTATTATCTTTCGTTAACTCGACGCCATCTAAAATGCCCCTTCGTGTGGATTTCGGCAGCATTTCTAATTCTCCAATGGTAGTAAAACGAACATTTTTTTTATGAAGTTCTTTTACTTCAATACTAATAGTTTTTAATAATAAGGTCATGAGCGCGCTGACTTCTGCGCTTGGACGATTCCAGTTTTCTGTAGAAAAAGTATATAAGGTCAGATATTTCACGCCAATTTCACCACACACTCGAGTGATTTCTCGAACAGAATTGATTCCTTCTTTATGTCCAGCAAGTCTCGGATATGAGCGTTCTTTTGCCCAGCGTCCATTTCCATCCATAATGATTGCAATATGGTCAGGAATAGGGCCGTTGATGATATGTTGATTAAGTGAATGAATCATGATGATAAGAAAAAAAGCGAGCGAAATTACCGTTTGCTTTATTCGGATACAACCGAGTTACATTATATCATATTTCCTGATTATTTAATCTAAAGATGATAAAAGACCTTTGGCAATTCCATGATAGATTTGTCCCATTGGAGAATCTGGATCTTTTTGTGCAATCGGCATACCTTCATCTGTTGATGTCATAATATCAATAGAAATTGGTACTTTACCAAGAAGAGGTACTCCAAGTCTTTCGCTCTCTTTTTCACCACCGCCGGTTTTAAAAATATCAAGTTTCACTGTGAATTTACCAGATGCGTCAACATCGGCAGTTTCGCCATTGATAGTTATAGACGAAGTATCTCCATCAACTGAACCATCTAGTACCAATCCTGACATATTTTCAATTACACCTAAAACAGGAGTATTTACTTTTTTAAACATATCCGCGCCTTTGCGAACATCTGCTAACGCAATATCTTGAGGCGTTGTTACAATTACAGCGCCAGAAATTTGAAGTTTTTGAGTCAGCGTTAATTGTATGTCACCTGTTCCTGGTGGTAAATCTAAAATCATCACATCTAGGTCGCCCCACTTTACATCGCGGAAAAATTGTTCTGTCATTCGAGCAACCAACGGACCTCTCCAAATTACCGGAGTTTCATTTCCACTGATAAATCCGAAACTCATAACTTTCATCCCGTACTTTTCTAAAGGTACCAGCTTTTTATCTTGAGTCATTTCCGGCTGCTCATTCAATCCCAATACAATTGGGAGAGATGGACCGTAAATATCAAGATCCAACAAACCGACTTTCTTACCTTGTTGAGCCATAGCACAAGCAAGATTTACAGCAACGGTAGATTTACCTACACCGCCTTTTCCACTAGCAATTGCAATAATATGATTTACATTTTCAAGCATAGGAGGAGCTTGTTGCTGGGGTTCAATTGGAGGTGCTTGTTGGGGAGCGTCTCCTGAAATTTCAACTGTAACTGTTTTAAAATGTTCAGACAATGCCTGCTCAACACTATTAATCACTTCCTGCTTTTTCTCTTCGTTCTGAGATGTGATATTCATTTGCACAGTAACAGAGTCACCATCAATATTGATATCTTTAATCATTCCAAAAGAGACAATATCTCTAGAAAATCCTGGATAATTAATTGATTTTAAAAGTTCTAATACGTTTTCTTTTTTCATTGTTTTTCTTACAAAAAAAACGGCTGTCAAAAGACAACCGCTTTTATAGGGTTAAAGCTTAAAAGGTAGATTTATCCCGCGTAATCGCGACCAAACCATTCATAATTCATCTTGATATATTTATTCCATTCTTCTGGAACTTCACTTTCTTCAAAGATAGCCTCAACTGGACATTCCGGTTCACAGGCTCCACAATCGATACACTCTTCTGGATCAATATAAAGTAAATCTCCATCTTTAGGTTCAAAGCCATCTACTTTTGCTTCAGCTCCGGCACCTGTTTTATCATAAGGTCCATGAATACAATCGACTGGGCAAACTTCAACACAAGCAGTATCGCATGTTCCTACACAGGGTTCAGCAATAATATATGTCATATTTGTTCTCCTTTAAATTTTTAAGATAATGTTTAATTCTTGATTGAATAATAAGTCGGAATTTAAATGGAAAAATTACATGTAAAAAATGTTTTGGGATTAATTTCCATATTAATTATACATGACAAATTTAACTTCAAATAAAAACTTACCTCTACTTTGGTCGGCCCAAACCATTTCTCAGGCGGGCGATTCTATTTATCAACTCGCCTTACTTTGGCTTGTATTAGATATGACAAATTCATCCATAATTACAGGTATTGTGGCCATGAGTGCCTATTTACCCGCATTAATCTTTGGACTCTATGCAGGCGTATTTTCGGATAGGTTTAACCGATTGCACCTAATGATCTTTTCAAACGGTGGTCAGGCGATTGTTGTACTCATGATTCCTTTATTTCTTTGGTACGGATATGATAATGTCTGGATGATTTGTGGATTAGCATTTATTCGGAGTTGTTTCAATACCTTTTTTCAACCGGCATTCAATTCATTTATTCCCATGCTTTTTCCATCAAATCGTCTTGTAAGAATTAATACTATTTTAGCAACATCGGGACAATTAGCATGGATGATGGGGCCTTTTTTGGCTGGAATTCTTTTAACCATGGTTTCACTTCCAAGTCTGTTTTTAGTAGATAGTATTTCTTTTCTAATTGGAATCGGGTTACTTCTTTTTATTAAAAAGCCCACTCATATTCAATCGGTGGAAAACCATAGCCACTGGGTTGAATTGAAGCGAGGATTGTTATATCTCTATAAAAACAAACCAATATTCTGGATGATGAATATTACCTTTATTAATAATTTATGTATTATGGGACCTGCAATTGTGGGGTTACCAATATTAGTAAGAAACACGCTTGATGGATCAGCATCTGATTTCGCATTCGTAGAAGGAAGTATGGCTGTTGGAGCATTATTCGGTTCTTTTCTGGTTTCTAAACTTAATGGAAAAATATTAAATGGGAAAATTTGGGGAATCGGATTATTCTTGGATGGAATAACATATACTCTAATTTATTGGGTTAGTTCAGTTGAAATGGCAATGGTAATGCTCTTTTTTCACGGCATTGGAATTCCGCTTATTATGGTGAGTCGAACATCTATTATCCAGGTGCATACTCCAAATAAATTCCATGGACGATTATTTTCAATAGTACATCTTGGTGTGGTAGGTACCACCGCAATTTCTGCCGGACTTGTTGGCATTATCACTTCAATTATTTCTGTGAAATTATTATTTATTGGAATTGGAATTGGTGCCGCTTTTTGCGGAATCATTGCACTTTCATTGCCGTCTATACGAAACATCCAGTAAATTAATCCATAAAAATCATGCATAATTATATCGTTATAGACCAAGGCACTTCATCAACTAAGGCATTTTTGTTTAATGCAAATGGCGTTGTACTTCATACGGAAAAAATAAAACACCATTTATCTCGACCTAAGAAATTTCATGTTGAATGTGATGCCAATTTGATTTTGAATGCTTGTACAGACTTGTTTAATAATATGGTAAAAGCATCCGGTAACAACCCTATTAAAAATGTTGGATTAGCTGTTCAGCGATCTACTTTTTTATTTTGGGACAAAACTACCTGCGAACCTGTTACTCCCGCATTAAGTTGGCAAGATAGTCGTGCAGAAAAAATTATAAATGATTTATCTGATTACGATGAAAAGTTATGGAATATAACAGGCACTCCATTGAGTGCACATTTTGGCGGTCCTAAGTATTTACATTTAATACAAGAGAATCCTGATTTAAAAAAACGTATTCAAAATAATGAACTCTATTTTGGCCCCTTAAGTGCATTCTTATCGCAATCCATGACACAAACTCCTGGTGGCGACGAATCTATCGCATGCAGATCTTTACTATATGATATACACTCAGGAGATTGGTCGAGTTTTGCCTTAGGCCTTTTTAGTATTCATCGAGAAACATTACCCCCATTGGTTCCGGTCCATTATGATTACGGACCTATATTTAAAACTGATATCCCACTTTCACTTGTCATCGGTGATCAACAAGCTGCTCTTATTGGGCAAAGAGGATTGAAAACAGGAAGTATTGCAACAAATTTTGGTACATCTGGTAGTGTACAGTATAACGGTGGAAAAAGTCCAATAGTTATTCCAGGATTAATTTCCAGTGTTTTATATTCAAATGATACTGAAAAATATTTTATTGTAGAAGGAACCATCAATGCCTGTAATTCATTATTTCACCACTTAGAAATTATTTTAAATATTCCTCACGAAAAAATGAAATGGAATGAACGAGCAGCCACTACAGAAACAGATGGAATTATAATTCCAGGATTTAATGGATTGGCTGCGCCCTATTGGACTTCGGGATTTGATGATATATATCACGACTTAGAGAAAAATTCAGATCAAAACAAAATTATTCGTGCCGGGATGGAATCCATTGGGTTTTTAGTTAATGATATTTTAGAATGCCTTGAACCAATTATGTCTCAAAAACCGTCACTTTTAACCGCGGCCGGAGGTGGAGCTCGATCACCTTTACTCCAATTTATTGCTGATTTAACAGAAATTCCTGTTCGCCATTCAGCTATGAAAGATAGAACTGCACTT
This sequence comes from Fidelibacterota bacterium, assembly GCA_018649625.1. Taxonomy (GTDB): domain Bacteria; phylum Fidelibacterota; class Marinisomatia; order Marinisomatales; family UBA1611. The sequence goes on from JABIHN010000044.1 coordinate 43,844, forward strand.
GGTGTTTACCGTTTATTAAATCCGAATTATAAATCGGATACTTCAAAAAGTATGGATCAGATTTTTTCTCCAAATTCCACAAATAAAATAATGAAGAAAAAATTGCAATGGCGGGATGCATTAAAAAATGCAGAAATACTTACGGATTAATAAAGTTAATTTGAATTTGATTTAAAAGTTTAAATTGCTTTGATTCTGTTTTTATAACTATATTTTTTAAGTGAATATTATATATTACTTACGGAGAACTTCAAAAAATATATAATTTAATTTAAAAATCAATTACGCCATATAACAACGTGTGTTCATGAGAATAATGAAAGTAATATGACGACTTTTACGCCGGATATTTACTGTTGGAGCGGACGATGTTCGTCCACTATACCATAAAATAATTCACTTAATATTTTAATTTATTTACCCGATTTTTTATCATAATGAGCGTAAAAAAAATATCCGGTTTAAATTTTTGATTATTTCGCCAAAGCGCCCATGGGATCCCACGGCTTTAATGGAATTGCTTCACTTGTTTCAAAAAGTTTAACCAAATCGTCAGGCAAACAAGATTTATGAACAACCACTTCATAGTTATATTCATCAAACCATACATCTGTCATAATGTGATACCCTTTGCTTCCACCTTTATTCCCCCAACTATTTTCGACTCTCCATTTAGTTGCATTTCCATCAGAATCCAAATCGACACCTGTGAATAACATTGCATGGGTCATTTGGCTATCTCCATATTCTAATCTTGCTGCCTTATCCATGCCAAATTTTGTTCCATAGAATGAATCAAAGTCAAAAAGTTCTATATCCATCACGCCCAAATCACGATGAAAATGTTTGCTTACATCGCACCCAAACCAAACTGGATCACCATTTTTTAATGAATTTATAGCGACTTGTTTCATCACACTACTTTCTACATTTAAATATCTGATTTCATTTCCTTCCACTACGTTGCCTAAAAACTCTACTGTATAAACTTTATCATATTCTTTATCACTCATAGGACAATTAATCAAACAAACATACTCATCCAAATTGAGTCCAACATGTTCTTTGTAAAATGAGTGTGGCGTTAGGTTTTTAAATTTCAAAAACTTCTTATCCTTATCTCGCACCTGCCAATCAAATGATTCAGGAGGTGTGCCTAAGTGGATTGTGAGCATTTGATAGACTTCACTCAACATATCTGTTTTAAGAGATTGTAATTCTGAATCAGTCGAATCATTTTGTGCCGCTTCTCTAAGTTTCTTTGCAAATTCACGAAGTTTTCGAGTAATCATTCGATTCATTCTCATGGATTTGCTGGATGAATATGATTCAGGCATTTCTGACTGCGGAACCACACCATATTTATTTATTAGATTCACCCACATATCCCACTGTCCACCATCCTGAATTGGATTATCCAAAAGGTGCATCACAAGCCGACTGCTCCAATCTTTATCTGCGGTTTTTAAAATGGATTCTAAAAAATAATTAGATTTTTCTAATTTATCCCAAAACATAAAGTAACTCTGAGAGAATTGAAAATCTTTCAAATTGTGTTTTCGACCTAAATAGATTCTAAAAAGATTTAACCCTGCAAATCCCCAACAGCGTCCACTAGATTTTTGATTAGTCACAGGCATTTCTCCTGAAACTATTTCAGAAAATGAATGATCTAATTTTCGAAAATGCTCCCAATCCATGGTTAGTTCAATGACATCATTTCTAATTGAAGCATTTCGAGCAAGCCTTAATTTGGAATTATCTAAAGTGCTTTTTTTAAATTTATCTAAGGTGGTTTTTAATAGATTATGACTCATTTATTTATTCCCTTTGTGGATAATTAGGATGGAAATTAATCAAAGATTGTTTCTATTAATAATTTTGATTTCAATTAATAATGATAAGGTTGGTAGAGCCTTTATTAACTAAAGAAACTATGTCAATTATTTCATTTTTGTTTATATCTAATCATTTAAAAAAACTCTAAAAAAACTGGATACAGTTTTCTTTCCCATAACTTTCAATAAGTCCGTGATAAATAGTTTATTTTTAAATTGAATAGACCTGCCCTTGTTCGGGAATAACTATATCGAGTTGCCAATTCTTATTAAGCTCTTTGATTTCTTTGATGATAAGGGCCTTTGCGGAATGATGTTCAATACCACATGCGTTGGGTTCAGGTTTAATATGGGTAATAAAGATTTTAATTTTTTGTAAAGCAGATAAGCTTGTTTTATTTTTGATGACATTTAATTCTTCAAAGAGCAAGTTTGGTGTGAGGTGGCCAAATAGATTTTGTTCTTTTCTACAATTAGCAAAAGAGACTTCAATCATAATAGCCGCCAACTGATTTTTCTGAATGTACGGAGTGATTTCACTCCATAAATTTTCGACAAGATGACTCTCTTCAATAGAGTCGGCACCCATATCACCAAGGTAGATGACAAAACGTTCATCTTTTCCAACTAGCAGAGCGCTGGAATGGTGGCCGCTGTGAGGGAGGGTAAAAGTTCGGCCGATGAGTCCTGTTTCTCCTAATGGAGTAAAAAAATTATTGGCTGGTGATATAGCAACTGGTGAAAAAAAACCGAGCTGGAAAAAATCCGCCCAAATCACAGAGTTGAAAATATGATCTTGAATTTCTTTAATAGTTTTCGGGGTACCTATCAATGGAGTTTTGCCTACAAATAATAATTCTGGTGAATGAATTATCATTCCCGAAAGATGATCAAGGTGACTGTGAGAAATAAAATAACTGATTATATGGTTTCTTATAAATTCGTTCACTTGAAATTCAATATTCCCTGCTTCTAAAAAAGAATAGTGATTATTTTGAATGAGCTTTTGAATTCCGGGAGCTAAACTTCCAGCATCTAGAGCTAAAAATTGAGCTGGATGGTCTTGGTGTTGCAACAGGTAGGATGATAAATTATCGCTGTTGAAACCACCTTCGGCACCAACAACATGGATATTGAACTGTGCCTGGACGACTGGGCTCATAATAAGAAACGCCAATATGATGGTAGAGAGAATTTTTTTCAAGTGGCCCCTAAAAAATAATTTGATTATTACAACTTACCCCAAAACATATGTTTTTTTAATTATTTGATCTGTTGCTTCCCAAAGTTTTTTTTGATCTTCTTGTATATAGGAAACTTTCGAACTGGTTGCCACTTTACATTTATCAAAATATTTTCCACTAACACCATCAACGTCTTTCGATGATGCTAAATAAATGCTGGTTTTTGCTCCTTTTACCAAATTAATTGCAAAAATTGTTTTTGCTAAACTGATGGATGTTTTAGCAAATCCTTTATTATTATCCCCGAACTTCGATTTTACAAATCCAGGATGTAAACAATTAAAACTTACACCAGTGTCCGAATAACGGCGATGACATTCATAAGTAAACATAATGTTCATCAATTTTGAACGACTATATGCAGTCCACCCCTTGTACTCATTTTCCATTTGAAGATTATTGAAATCTATTTTTGCATTCTTATGTGCCATAGATGCAACATTGATTATCCGACCGGGAATATCTTCTTTCACCATCTCTAACAACAATTCAGTAAAATGAAAATATGCAAGATGATTTAGAGCAAACGTTTTTTCAAACCCTTCATCTGTCATTGTTAGCTTACTTACGTATGCACCAGCATTATTGATTAAAATATCAATCGCAGAATAATTTTGCTTAATCTCAACCGACAGTTGTTGAATACTTTTCATATTCGATAAATCAGCACAATGAAAATGAATAGACTCATTTCCTGTTGCTGATATTAATTCAGAAACAACTAAGTTACCTTTTTCAGCACTTCTACCCACAAGCACCAAAGAAAACCCTTTTTGTGCCAGAACCAATGCGGTTTGTTTTCCGATGCCATCAGTAGCACCCGTGATTAGACAAGTTTTATTCATAAAATTAATACATACTCATAATTCCAAGGATTACTAACAAAAAGTATGGGATTAAATCTGCAGCTCCCACATAGTCTTTCGCTAACCTTTGCCCGGTAAATAAAAATATAAATGTAATAGCTGACCATACAAATCCATTAAATATCCACAATGTTGTACGCTCTGCAAAAGAAAAATATATACCATAGACTAACATTAGTCCAGCGGTGAGTTCTAATATTATTAACAATGATAATGATATATCTGTAAAACCCTTCAATGGGGAATTTGAAAAGTGTGCTGTGAAAAACTTACGATTTCCTTCACGATCCATTATTTTATCAATTGCAGATTGTAAAAATGTAACCGCTAAAAGAATAGCAATTAAAATTTGACTCAACACCAATGGCCCTTTGAATTTAACGCCCAATAGCTCTATCCTGTCACCGAAGCGTTCCTCTATGCTCGATGAAGTTGCAGCAGATGGCTCCGCAACAAGTGTCGTACTTAAAATAAAAACTGAAAATAAAATTAGTAAAAATTGTTTCATAGATATCCTCAAGGTTGGATTAATTGTTGAATGCGATCCCTGACGAGATCCCGAGTTTCTTCAACTGACAAGTTTTTAAATTCTTCTTTTAATATTGGAGAGCCAAATCGAGCAATTAATTTCCCGGGTGTGAGTCGCCAATCTTTCTTTTTCTTTGCTTTAAAAGCGCCTATAATTCCCACAGGTATTATCGTAGCACCTGTGTTTTTCGCCAAATGAAATGGACCTTTTTTAAAAGGATTCATTTCACCCGTTAAGGTACGAGTCCCTTCAGGAGCAATTAAAAAAGAGACACCATTATTTAATGCTTCTTCTGCTTTTACTAAGCTATTAAGTGCTTTTTTTATATCCTTTCGAACAATAGGTATAATTCCATATTGCTTCATTATTGCACCCCAAATTGGGTATTTGAATTGTTCAATCGCACCCACGGCAGTGATATAATGAGGAATAAATGCAGAAATCATAAATTGATCAAACATGGATTCATGATTAAACATATAAAGATATGGCTGTCCATTCGGATCGGGTGGCTCATTTTCCTTTACCAACCATTGCCCCGCCAATAAACAATATGTCCATGAAATAGGTCGAATAATAAAGTGTAGAATTTTTCGAGGTAAAATCAAAAATGAAATAAAAAAGAGCAACATTGTGGATGTAAAAAAGACAAACCAAATTGGCCAAAGTATTAATGAAATAATAGATTTAAACATTCCAACCCTGCGCATCTAAAAGTGTAAATAATTTATGGTTTGCTTTCGGGAATGGAAATGAATCAATTTCTGTTGAGCGAATCCATTTTGAAGGCTGCTGACCCGTAAGTTTTATCCCATTTTCTTTACAATGAAATCCGTGAAACGTAATTGAAAAATGAGTATAGACATGTTTTATTGCCCCAATTTTTTTTAGAATTGTTGGTGTGGCGCCACACTCTTCTTTTATTTCTCGACGTAACGCATCTTCCAATGTTTCACCGTCTTCTACTTTCCCACCGGGAAATTCCCAAAGTCCTGCAAGCATACCGCCTTCTTCTCTTTTTTGGATATAAAATTTATCATTTCGCCACACAAGTCCAGCAACAACTTCATAATGAGGCGTCTTTTTCTTTTTAATAATTTTCGGGTAGGATTCCGCTTCACCCATAGAAAATGCTTTACAATTGAAAGAAACTGGGCATTTTCCACAGCCAGGGTTTTTAGGCGAACATATACTAGCACCTAATTCCATTAGACTCTGATTAAAATCACCGGGGTTTTCTATTGAAATAATATGACTCAAATATTTATTTATTCGAGACATATTTCTTTTTGTTAAATTTTTAAGACCTAACATTCGAGCCATAACTCGTTTGACATTTCCATCAATTACCGGATATGTTTTATTAAAAGCGATAGATAATACGGCAGCGGCAGTATAATCCCCCACACCAGGTAACGCTCGAAACTCAGTCCAATTATTGGGAATAATTCCTTGATGGTTTTTAACTATTAATTTCGCAGCTTTCTGAAAATTACGACACCTTGAATAATACCCAAGTCCTTCCCATAACTTTAGACAAGATTCTTCACTTGCGATTGCAACTGAATTAATGGTGGGGAATTTCGAAACCCATTTTTCAAAATATGGAACCATTGTAGAAACTTGAGTTTGTTGAAGCATAACCTCTGAAAGCCAAATCAAATATGGATTGTCTATATCACGAAAAGGAAGAATCCTTTTTTCGGTATGATACCAATTCAACAAAGACGATGTAGTTTTATTTTGTTGCATTATACAATCTTTTCATCTCTTAAAATCATTTTAGATAAAATCCAATTAAGTGATGACATATATTCAATCATTTCATCTCTATCTAAGGGATCCACTTCTTTTTCGATGGCTGAACCTAATTTATTGAATTGGGCCTCTAACTGAGATTGAACTTCATCTCCATATTCAGTGAGAGTTACTTGGATGACCCGTTGGTCGTATAATGCAGTCGTTCTCTCCACCCAACCTTTCTTTTCTAAGCCAATAACCAATCGAGTTGCTGTACTATTATCAATACCAATTTTTTTAGATAAAACAGACATTTCAATCCCATCGTTCGGTATAATAGATAAAGCTAAAATCTGCGGAAAGGACGCGCCTTCAATAGAAATGTTTTTTCGATAAAAACTTTGTAGGTCAACCAGGAAAGAAGAAAGTATTTCACCATAATTCATATTTGTAGTTTACAAATAGATTCTAAATAATAAAAAGAATTCTAATCACTTAACCTGAGCTATTAAAACTCGATTATCGCCATTATAGTCTTTAACTAATTCTACATGATTATATCTTGATTCAATAAAAAGATTTTTTACAGAACTTGGATGTTTTCCCAGTCCAACTTCTAAAATAATCCATCCACCGGGTTTCACTAAATCAGTCCCCACATTTTCAAATCTTTTATAAAATGTTAATCCATCATCTTCGTCAGTAAGCGCAATCGCAGGTTCAAACTGACCAACATCTTTCATTAAGCCATTCATTTCAATTTTTGGGATATAAGGAGGGTTTGAAACCAGAAGATCAAATTGAATATTTGGTGTCTCATCCAAAATATTCATTTCTTTAAAAGATGTATTATCTGCCCTCAAACTCTCTTTGTTTCTATTTGCAATCAATAATGCTTCAGCAGAAATATCAACCCCTAAAACCATAGCGCCTGGAATCTCATTTCCTAAAGTAATAGCAATACACCCTGAACCAGTGCCAATATCTATTATCGACGGCAAATTAATTTCTTTTAATTTATCAAGAGAAATGTCAATGAGCCGTTCTGTTTCTGGTCTCGGTATTAATACGTCTTTATTAACCAAAAATTCGCGACCATAAAAATCGCAAGACCCAGTTATATATTGAAGAGGTTCTTTTTCTAAACGTCTCATAACCCAAGCTCGAAGTATTGATAATTGAGATTTCGATAGCGGTTCTTCAAATCTTAAATAAACATCAATCCGAGTACAATTTAATAATGACCGAAGTAACCATTCAATCTCACCTCGTGGATTTTCAAATCCCTTTTCTTTAAAATAGGATTCTGCCCATTTTATCAGATCTATAATGCGCCAGGTTTTGGGCATTAATAAAGATATGAAGTAAAGTTAAAATATAATAATAAAAAAATAGAAATGGGCATTATTCCATTTCTGCAGCAAGTAATTCCTGCTGCTCAGCCATCTTCAACTGCTCAATAAGCTCCGTAATATCACCATCTAATATTTCATTTAATCGGTAAGTAGTAAAATTAATGCGATGGTCGGTAACACGACCTTGAGAAAAGTTATAAGTTCGAATTTTCGCAGATCGATCTCCTGAAGATACCAAGATTCGTCTTTCTGCTGCTCGTTCAGCTGACGCTTTTTCTTGTTCCGCAGCAAGCATACGTGATTTCAAAACTTTTAATGCTGCCGCACGATTTTTATGTTGAGATGATTGATCTTGGCAAGTAACAACCAAACCTGTAGGCATGTGCGTTATACGAATTGCAGATTCCGTTTTATTCACATGCTGTCCACCAGCACCACTGGCACGATAGGTATCAATTTTTAAATCAACATCTAAAATTTCTACATCCACATCTTCTGCTTCCGGCATAACTGCAACAGTTGCAGCAGACGTATGAACTCGCCCACTGGTTTCAGTCTTAGGGACACGCTGAACACGGTGAACACCGCTTTCATACTTCAGCATTCCAAAAGCACCTTTCCCTTGGATAGATATAATGGCTTCTTTCATTCCACCAATACCTGTATCGGATGAATTCATAACCTTAAACGTCCAATTATTCCTTTCAGAATACCGCATGTAAACTCGAAATAAATCCGCAGCAAATAAAGCCGCTTCATCTCCGCCAGTTCCAGCACGAATTTCTAAAATCAAGTTTTTATTATCCATGGGATCTTTAGGTAAAAGGAGTACTTTTATTTCTGATTCAATTTTTGTTTTTTGAGTTTGTAGTTCACCTATTTCTTCTTGAGCGATTTCTTTTAATTCGATATCGTCTCCATCTATCATTTCCATATCATCTGCGATTTGATCTAATACAGAAATATAGTTTTTCCCAATGCTTACAATTTCTGACAGTGCACTATGTTCAATAGCAATTGGAGTTAGCTTGCTTTGATCACCATAAATATCAGGATTAGACATTTGCTCAGCCAATTGATCATGTTTAAAAATAATTGCTTCAATTTTTTTTCTCACCCAATCGCCTCAGCTGTATATTCTTTTCCAAGCATTTCTTCATATTTGTCTCCAAATGCTTCCTGTAAAGCAGTAATAGATACTTCAACCATATCATCTTCCGGATGCTTAGTTGTTATATTTTGAAGCCATAAACCTGGTTTTTTTAAAATTGAGAAAAATATAGAATTACTTTTTGCGGAAAGTTTAATGAGTTCATATCCTATGCCCGAAACAAAAGGAATCATAGGCAAATGAAATAAAAGGCGAAGAGGCAAAGAAATGGTGCCTAAAATATATATGACAAAAGTATCCACAACTGCAAAAACGAGAATAGCAGATAATAAAACAATAAACAAAAAACTCGTTCCACATCTCGGATGTTGAGTTGGAAATGACTGAGCATTCTCGATGGTTACATCTTTACCTGATTCAAAATTATAAATAACTCTATGTTCTGCGCCATGATATTGAAATAACCGTTTTACATCTTTCAACAATGAAATAGCCAATAAGTACACTACAAAAAAAGCGATTCTAAAACTCCCTGATGCTAAATTAAACCACAATGCTTCCTTCTCAATATTCATGAGTTTTGTAGTAATCCACATAGGAGCTATCATAAAAAGCGTAACTGCAAGTCCAATCGCAAAAGCCGTAGAAAAGAACTCAGCTATTTTACTTTGCTCGTCTTCCTCCGGCATTGCAATATCAACCGAATACTGCAAAGTAGCCATTCCCATTTTCATTGATTCAAATAATGAAGCCATTCCACGCAGAATTGGTTTATTCCAAATATTGGATCGCTCAGTAATAGATTCAAATTCTTTTTTTTGGATATGGATTTTCCCTTCAGGATCTCGAACAGCTGTTGCATAAGCCCCTGGGACGCGCATCATTACACCCTCAATAACTGCTTGTCCACCCACAAGAATCGAAGGTTTCATAGTAAGTAATAATAAAAATCGTTTCATTTTATATAAAAAAATGGCTCCATAACAGTCAAAACTGTTCATAGAGCCATTAATATTTCAGTCCGCTATTTACGATTATATTTACGATTAAATTTTTCGATACGTCCTGCAGTATCTACCAGATTTTGTTTCCCTGTAAAAAACGGATGAGATTTATTTGAAATCTCAATTTTACAAAATGGATATTCGTTACCGTCTTCCCATTTGACTGTTTCTTTAGTCTCCACCGTGGACCTTGTTAAAAACATATGATCACTTGATGTATCTTTAAATACCACCAAACGATAATTATCTGGATGAATTCCTTTTTTCATGATTCACTCCTATTTTAAGTAATTTTTTGTAGAACGGATCTAACTCGTTCAATACCTTGTTGTATGATTTCTGTATTCGTCGCATATGAAAATCGAATATGCCCTGGAGCACCAAAACCATCACCCGGTACTGTAACGACGTTTGCAGAGCCCAAAATATACTCAGAAATATCAAAAGTATCTTTTAATATTTTTCCATCAACTTCTTTTTTTAAATAAGCACTAAAGTCTGGAAAGACATAAAATGCACCACCTGGTACTGCACAGGTAACCCCAGGCAAATCATTAAGCATTTTTACGATAAAATCGCGTCTTTCTCTAAAGACTATCTTCATTTCATCTACACATGATTGGTCGCCCATGAGTGCTTCAATCCCTGCTTTTTGGCCAATTGAATTCGCACAAGATGTTGCCTGACCTTGAATTTTGGACATTGCTTTGATAATTTTACGTGGTCCAGCAGCATATCCAATTCGCCATCCCGTCATTGCATATGTTTTTGATAGGCTTAAACACGTTATAACATTTGCCCCTATATTATATTGACGGTTTAATTTTTCTGTACTGATAAATTCACCATCATAAACAAGTCGCTCATAACATTCATCTGAAATGACAACCCAATTATTTTCTTTTGCAATACGTAGCAATTTTAAAATTGCACCTTCTCTCCAAATTCCTCCCGTAGGGTTCGATGGAGAATTCATTATAACGCCCTTGATATTTGGTGTTATTTTATGAGCTAAATCTTCAAAATTTGGTTCAAAATTATTTTCTGCTACGGTATCAACTAAAATCGGCTCAGCATCTGCCAAACGCACAAATTCTGGAAACGAAACCCAGTATGGACGAAATACAGCGACTTCATCCCCTTCGTTAAATAACGCCTGACAAACATTATAAAGGCTCTGTTTTTCACCATTGGAAACTAAAATATCTCCGACTTCATAAGAGATACCATTTTCTCGTTCAAGCTTTTCACATATTGCTTGACGGAATTCAATCATTCCTGGTCCTGCAGTATATTTTGTAAAACCATCATCCATTGCTTTTTTGCCAGCATCGATAATATGGGAAGGCGTATTAAAATCGGGTTCTCCCACAGAAAAATTGATTACATCAATTCCTTCAGCTCTCATTTCTGCAGCTCGGGTAGCCATTTGTAGTGTAAAAGACGGCTGGACCTTATGAACTCGATCCGCAAGTTTATAACTCAAAACTTATGTTGCCGTTTATGGTGCTTTATAGTGTTGAATTTATCATCTTCTTTCGACACACCAGTATCTTCTGAAACCTGATTGCCTTTGCTTTGACCGTCGTCTTCAATGTCAAACTCTTCGGAAAAGACTCGACCCGACCTTGGTGGTCTTCTTCTTTTGTTTTGGTTGGGGTTTTTTGGTTTACTAGGTTTATGTTTTTTAGGACGTGAAAAAGAGTTTGGTTTCTTATCTTTATCGCTAGAAGTCTTTTTTTGTTGCTTGACGCTTGGTTTCCTACGTCGCCTAGGCTTTGGAACATCTGAGGCAGACACACTCTCCATCCCTTCGGTATTATCTGAAAAATCTTCTGATGGTTTTTCTGAAACTGCTTGTTTCAATTCGGCTTCATCAAATGTAAACGAATCGGGATCAAACATACCATAAATTGTTCCAAATCCACGAGTTATACCATTCCCAACTCCTATGTAATTTGGTAAAATAAAATTAGTTTTAAATTCACCCATAAATGCGCCCCACTTATTTTCATCGACGGGACGAGGAAACAAACTGGTTACTTTTACTTTAGTAAATATATTATCTTCTAATTTCACACCTACTTCATTTGCAAGGAATATTATATTTTGACCTAAAAGGCGATTTAAAAAAGAAGGTTTTTCTTGATTAGTTAAAAAACGATATCGACCGCCAGTCATATGATTTAATGCAACCCACGGTGTAATAAAACGATACCGAACTAATTTACTTGAAGGTATAAATTGATTCTCAGCATTTTCAATATCACAATCCTGAACTTCAAATGTGATATTTCCAAAATCAAATTTTTCGAACTTTTTGGTCAATGAAAGAACTGGCTCTACACCTTCATGAATTCCAATAATATAGATTTGCTCATTTAAAATTTTAACTTGCACCCTTGGATAAAGAAATTTGTCTCGGAATGTCCCATCTAACATTGGGATAATAGCCTCGTCAGGATACTGTCGCATAAAAACACCTTTAACCTGATATGGCGTTTTCCGAACAGGCTTATCGGTGATAACCCTAACTACAACTGATTTAATATTTGGAAAAGAATCACTCATAATAAATTAAAAAATACTTCTATTTTTATTGGCTCATGGTATCCAAAAATTCGGCATTGGTTTTTGTTCGTTTCATTCGATCTCGCATGAATTCCATTGCTTCTTCAACTTTCATATCATTTAATAATTTGCGAAGAATCCACATTCTACCCAATGTTTTTCGGTCTAATAACAACTCTTCTTTTCGAGTGCCCGAACGAATTATATCGAATGCTGGATAAATTCTACGATCACTTAATCGACGATCAAGGGCTAGTTCCATATTTCCAGTTCCTTTGAATTCTTCAAAGATGACCTCATCTGCACGACTCCCGGTATCAATCAATGCGGTGGAAATAATAGTTAAACTACCGCCTTCTTCTGTATTTCTGGCAGCACCGAAAAATTGTTTAGGCTTTTTCAACGCGTTGAAATCTACACCACCTGATAATATTTTTCCGCTATGAGGTGTAACCGCATTATGAGCTCGAGCAAGTCGTGTTATACTATCTAATAAAATAACAACATCATCACCAAACTCTACCATTCGCTTCGCTTTTTGCAAAACCATATCCGCAACAGATACATGACGCTCAGGCGGTTCATCAAAGGTGGAACTAATGACTTCAGCATCTACATTTCGCTTCATGTCCGTTACTTCTTCAGGGCGCTCATCGATAAGAAGAACTATACGTTTAGTTTCAGGGTGATTTTTACTAATTGCATTTGCCAATTTTTGAAGTAAAACCGTTTTTCCTGTTTTTGGCTGAGCAACAATTAATCCACGCTGACCTTTTCCAATTGGAGATATTAAATCTATTATTCTCGTTGATAAATCTTTGGAATCCACTTCTAGAGTAAATTTATCTTCCGGATAAAGCGGTGTAAAATTTTCAAAAAGTATTATTTCTTTCAACTTTTGAAGTGGCTCTTCATTGACATTTTCAACTTTCAATAAAGCATAAAACCGTTCTTTTGATTTTGGGGGACGAATTTGCCCCGCAACTAAATGTCCTGTTTTTAAACCAAACCTTTTAATTTGGGATGGGCTGACATAAATATCATCCGGTCCAGGTAAATAATTAAAATCGGGTGACCGTAAAAACCCGTATCCATCCGGCATGACTTCTAATACACCACGAGCAGATAGTGTTCCATCTTTTTTGGCTTGCGCCTCGAGGATACGAACTGTCAATTCCTGTTTATTTAATCCTGCTAAACCGCCTTCAATATTTAACTTTTGTGCTAATTCTGATAGCTCGCGAATATGCAAGGATTGTAATTTGTTAAGATCCATATAATTTAAACCTAATTAATAAATGCTTTGAATTTGTAAAAGTATAAGTCTCCGAGGGGTCTTGGAGAGATGATAATTTACATTAAATTACATCATTGTCAAAAGAGTTTCCAACACAACTATATACTTCTTTTGCGATGTAATGACTACCAAAGATAATGCCGACGCCACCATTTTCAACAAATTGGTTTAGCTTTGTGATTCCAATACTAATAGATGATACAACTTCATTCTCTACACCAAACTTTGACAATTTGTTTGATAATAGACTCGCATCAAGCAAAAGCCCTTCTTTATCCGACGTAACCAATAGTTTTTTAAACTGTCCAGATAAACCATTCAACAATCGATGTAAGTCTTTATCCCCTTTTATACAAAACAGTCCAAATAAAGGATATCCTTCATTGGCTTGTTTTATCGTTTTCAATAGAGATTTAATCCCATCTTCATTATGAGCAACATCATAATACAAACGATCTCCAATCGGTTGAATCCGACCTGGCCAATAAGCTTTCATCAACCCATTTTGAATCGTATCATAAGAAATGTCTGGGTAAATATTATGAATACATTCTATAGCTAATGCTGAATTTTCTGCTTGGTGCTCCCCCATGAATGCCGTTTGATACTGTTTCCCTTTATATGAAAACTTGGAACCTTTTAAACTAATTGATTTATGAATAACCTGGCCAACATTAATTTGGACAGCTCCTGATTCTTTTGATTTTAAATCTATAATTTTTTCAGCTATTGAATTTTGTTTTCCGCAAATCAAAGGTACTCCATTTTTTATAATACCAGCCTTTTCACTTGAAATTGTTTCTATATCTTTTCCCAATATTTCCATATGATCCATCGAGATAGGCGTTATCACAGTTAAAGCTGGCGTAATAACATTGGTAGAATCAAGCCTACCTCCTAAACCTGTTTCAATAACTGCAATATCCACTTTATGAGAATTAAAATGGTCTAATGCCATAGCGGTTGTCGTTTCAAAAAAAGTAGATTTAATTTTTAAAATGGCTTGTTCAGCTTTTTTCATAAAAAAAATTATTTCTTCATCTGTAATGGGAATTCCATCAACTCGAATTCTCTCATTAAACCGAACTAAATGAGGGGACGTATAAAGCCCAACTTTTTTCCCAGATTCACGAAGTATCTTTGTAATTATAGCGCTAGTAGATCCTTTACCATTCGTTCCTGCAACATGGATTAAGATTAAATTGTGATGCGGGTTTCCAATTCTATCCAATAATTGGAATGTATGCTCTAAACCTAATTTTATTCCGAATCTCTGAAGCTTAAAAAGCGATTCAAGTACTAAAGAAAAATCAGGAGATGTCAACGTGAGATATGGACTGAATTTTAATTGTTACAAAACGGTCTGCCAACGATGAAAACGAATCGGGTGAATCAGTTACAAAACAGTGAACCTCACCCACAGATCCTTCAGCAGAAAGCTCTTTTTGCTTTAAAACCGATTGAACTATTGATGCTGTAGCTTCACTCGAATCAACTAAGGATACATCGCCCCCTATAACTTCATTGATTACAGTTTTTAATAATGGATAATGCGTACACCCTAAAATAACAGTATCAACATTTGATTCTTTAAAAATAGCTAAATAGTTTTCAGCAACTGCTTTTGGCACATCGCCAGATATCCACCCTTCTTCTGCTAGAGGAACAAATAAAGGGCAAGCTTGGCTTATAACAGATATTCTGCTATTTTCTAATTTTATTTTTTTTCCGTAAGCAGCTGAATTAATAGTCCCACGTGTCCCCAAAACACCAATGGATAAGGTTTTTGTTGCTTGAATAGCAGCATAAACACCCGGATTAATTACACCAATAATTGGTAAATCAAATTTAGAATTCAAGTGAGTTAGGGCTAGAGAAGATGCCGTATTACATGCTACAACAATCATTTTACAATTTTCATTCACAAGCCACTGTACAATTTCATCAGAATATTCCTGAATACGCGCCTTACTTTTATTCCCATATGGCACCCGCGCCGTATCTCCCACGTATAAAATAGATTCATTTGGTAAAGACTTTGCAAGCGCATCTACCACAGTTAGACCGCCAATTCCAGAATCAAAAACACCTATAGGTCGATTATCCATTTTTATTATTCTGCCAATAACTTTTCGCGAGAATATTTGAAATGATTAATGCCTGCATACACAGATTCTGCAATCATTTGTCTGTAATTAGCTTGCTTTAATTTTTTCTCTTCTTCGGGATTTGAAATAAATCCAACTTCCACCAAAACATTAGGCATAGATGCGCCGTACAAAACATGAAACCCCGCTTGTTTTACGCCACGATTTGGAGTTGTTAGTTTTTTATCCAATTCCATTTGAATAATAGATGCAAGATCTTCACTCTCTTTCAAAAACATACTTGAAGTCATTGTAGCCAAAATCTTTTTTTCGCCGCTAAGGTCTTTATATTGGCTTACTTTTTCTTCAAACTGAATTACTGAGTTTTCCCGAGATGCAACTTCAATGGCTTCATCACTTTTTGCAATACTATGTAAAAATGTTTCAAAACCTTGTATTTTACGGTTTTTATTTGAATTAGCATGAATACTCACAAATACCTTCCCGTCAGCATCGTTTGCCATTTTAGTCCGATTTCCTAAGGGAACAAATACATCTTCATCCCGAGTATAAATAACTTTAATGCTTGTGTGCTTTTCAAGTAGGCGGCCAACTCGTTTTGTAATGTCCAAAACAATGTCTTTTTCTTTTGTCCCATATTTCCCAAGAGAACCGGGGTCTTTACCACCATGGCCAGCATCTAATATTATCGTATCTAAACGCCATCTATTTTTAACATCTTCGAGTCGTTCAGCCACCTTACCCAAAGGTGTTCTTAATGTAATGACAATCTCATTTGGGTCGATGTTTTGATCCCATTCATGGCTAATAACTTCAGCCCCTAATTTAAAAGCAACCTGAGCAGTTTCACCAAGTTGATCAGACTCTATCCTTTGAATTACGCCCCGTGTTATTCCATTATTTATATTAATGGTATCAACGATAGCGCCAGCTATTGTTAAATAATACCACCCATGTTTATTGATGAAGGAACTAATATTTCGTTCGGAGAATGGCTTACGTGTTGTAAGTCGAATAATCGTTCCATTTGATTTAACATCAATATTTATTCCGGTAATATTAAAACGAACAACATCAATATCTAAAAATTCTTTTTTAGAATCAAAGTTTATACCTGGCAAAACTGTTGATTTTAATATTTCAAAAAATGCTTCAGCGGGAACGTATAAATCATTGGATTCAATCCTAGTAATTTGCGACATCTGATAAGGCTGATCATCAATCATTATAAAACTAGTATTACCCGATATTTTTACTTTTCTATCCGCAATATACAAAACAAGTTTTTTTCGCTCAGCATTTTCATAAAGCCTCGATGAGAGCGAGCGAGAAAGATCTTTTGCTGAAATGTATAATTTCTTTGAATCTAAGAGTGTCTTTATTTCAGATTCCGTTCCAGAACTTCGATTAAAGACATGAATCTCTCCAAAGAGCATACTTGAAATAAAAAGAAATGATATGATTCTAGTAAATAACATTGGGAGAATTTATCTTATCCCATTGAAAGCAAACAACAAAATGACGTCAAATTGAAAAATTTATTTGTAGGGCGCTCCTAACAATTGGAATAACATTAAAGTCCCATTTTTTCCATGTATACGAAAAGCGAAAATGTATTTTACTTCTTTTGCTGGTAGTATATGAAATTTTAGTTCCTAAATAATGACTAGACTGAGTAAAAACTTTACTTTTCATTTCACCTGGGACATTTACATCCCAATAATAGATCCATGCATCCTCGGTTATTTTTGCGGTCACCCAATATCCGTAAATCGACCAGTCATCTAAAACATGCTTGCTTCTTAATTGAATCCCCCAACTTGAAGGAGTCCCATTTTGTTTGTGCTTTTCCTGTAATTGAAATTGATATGAATTGTTTTTATTATATTTCCACTTAAAAGTAGTTTTAAATGTTGAAATAGGAACATTAGAATAATTATAATCATCATAACTATAAGATTCAGATGATGTCTCTTGCACTTTCAATTTAGTTTGAATCCATGTTTTTGAACTTATATTTTGAGCAATACTAAAACCCATTTCATGCCCGTGGTTTTCAAATTCTCCTTTACCATTTGTTTGCCTCGTGAAATAATCGGAATATAATTTTAATGTCGTTTTCTCAAGTTTGAATTGAATCTCTTGTAAAAATCCAAATTCACCCATTTCTTTATTGTTCCAATTTCTAAACGAATTATCTCTAATTGCAAAATAATTGGGGGCTATTTTTCGAAATACAATTCCATAATAAAATGAATCATGCTTTAATCGTCCACCAGTAATGATTGCTGATTTCAGTTGTGATGTAAAAGCAATTTCTGAAAATATTTTTAAATTTAATATTTGATAATTACCATATAGAGACGATGCAATGTTTAAAAATTTTCTCCGTTCATTATCGATCCATAATCCACTACCGGTCGTGATTCCTATTTCGCCACTTTTAAATGCTGTTTGCCAGTTTACAAGGCCAATAATTTCTGTTATATTGTTATGGTTTTCTACCTGACTATCAGATATATGCAACCCTAAACTAGATAGCTTAACGGATTCTTCTTGAATTGATCCGTCAATATCTCGAGAAGAAATGCTACCCGAAATTTGACCCATATCAAAATTACGCGTCCAACCAAATCCGCGATACGCCCATGATTCATGACCCGATCGAAATGGCTGAATCCCTCTTCCTCGGCGTAATGCCGAATTAATAGTTCCAAAATCCGATTTAACTGGGAATGTCCGCCAACTAATTAATCCATAACCCGACAACATTTGAAAGTTTCCAATTATAAACTGATTTTCGCCATAGCGCGTTTCGATAAAGGTAGAATAATTATCTAGAATATTAATTTCTTCACCGTCCCTTTCACCTAAAAAACCAAAAGTGAATTTTTCAAAATTCAGTTCACCAATCCATTTATATTGTACGTCATCCACAAAATTTATTCGATGATAAAATACACCATTAATATTAGATTCTTTTTTTTCTTCCCATAATTCGGTCACCACCATTTGGATTCGTTGGAATTGATCAAAGTCATTAATATCTCCTTTTACAAATTCTCCTAAAGCCACTGCTTCATTGTCTGTTAAAAAGGACAATTGAGATAAAAGAGCGGCTGACTCTTCGGTTAAGCCCTGATAGATTGTTGAAGCAGTATTAAGAATAATTAAATCTGATTCTGGGAGCGACTTCTCAGGATCAAAAGATTCAATTATTTCAAATTGCCCAAATAGCAGCCTATGGAATACGAGTAAAACTAATACCCGTTTGATAAGTAATAAGTCCCAAGTCAACATAGGAAAGGATTCCAATTTCAATTTGTAAGTTTTTCCAATTTAAATATCCGCCTGTGGTGATAATATTAGGTTGATTAACTTTACCCATAGCAATTCCAAAATTATGAAATAATTTATAAACTAACCCAAATCGTGTACTTACAGGAAACTCCGTATCCTGCACAAGCGATATTTGTGCCATAATTTTTTCTGTCGGTTTAGCCATAAAACCAGCTATAATTATTTGCGGTAATTTTTCTTTAGTTTGCCCAATTCGAGTCCCCGTTGGATTAAGCATCGAAATAATAGATTCAATTTTTGAATTCATCTTATACCTCAAACTTATTCTAGTACCCACGGTCGCAGCGTTTCCATAATTTTTTATATTTAATTGGTAATAATTAATCGCAACTGCAAATATTAAAACATCTTTAATATTTTTTGATCCCATAAATGAAACAAGAGTTTCCGCATAATTTAAATTTCCAAATTGAGAGATACCAAAACCAAGACCAAACTCATTCGTACTTCCCCCAATAACAAATAAAGATTCAGACAAAGATTTTAATCCGAATTTCCGATTATAGCTCCCGGCAATAAATAAAGGTTGATTTTTCTCAATAATAGTTGGATCAGAAAAGGCACCCTGAGATGATGGGAAAAATGAAAATGGCGCTACACCTGCTGCATTTTGGATAGGGGAAATAGCATCAGATTCGAATGATCCCAACATAGAATCTGGGCAAAAAAATACCATGCCGAAAACCAACATGGTAATAGTTTCATGGAATATAGTATTTGAAACTACCATGAATATTTAAAATGAGTGCGCCCCAATTAAAATTAGGGCGCACTAGCGGATTAGAAATTCGCGCTATTTTTTGTCATACCACATAACGAGAATCATTAATGCGAGTATTCCTGCAAAACCTGCGTCTCCAAACTGGGCCATAATACGACCTAATCCGGCGATAACTCCAAAAAAGTCATCAAACAGAATTCCTACAACAATACCGACTACGATAAGAGTCTTGAGTAAATCAATGACTAACTCAAGCCATTCGTTAACGGTTTTCAACGCACCTTTCAGCATAGTTTCCTCCTGTTATCAGGCACAGAGCCAAAATGACCCCATGTGAATCCTGTGTATTTATCCCAAAAACGAGAGAAAAACCAAAAGAGCCAACAATCCGGCAAAGCCGCCGTCTAGAAAGTTGTTTACTAGATCAACGATTCCACCGATAGGGTCGAATTGTGTGGAATAAACAATATTTACGAAAACAAATAAAACAATAAGTGCTTTGATTACGCTAATTATTCCAGATGCTGCATTTTCTACTGTTGAGTTTACATCAGCCATGCTGATACCTCCTTGGTTTGGTTCTTTGGAAGGAATAGAAACTTAATGTTTCTATTCTCTTAATAGATTGAACTTTTATATTCGTGGAAATAAAGACCAATCTCTTTTTAATTACCTAAATTTACAAAAAAAGCAGTTAAGGGCAATATTTTTATTTATACCCCGTTTTGTACTCGAGAAATCAATTTAGTTACCTCAGATAAAACTTTTTCAACTTGAACAGATGCCATACATTGGGAACACAACCTCCAGTGGTCTCTAACATGATTACAGATATCATTTGGCCTTACGATTGAAACGTATTTACCGAGAGGTCGAGTCCAATCGGGACTCTGTGCTCCAAATATTGAAATAACCGGGATTTTAAGATAAGCGGCAAGATGCCCTGGCATAGAATCAATCGCAATTAATAACTTCTGACTCATTAACCAATTTTTAAATTCAACTAAATCGCCACTAAAGACTTCAACAGTTAAACCTTTTTCTTTCATTCGTTGAATTAAGCCTCGTGTTTCATTTGTTTTAACCACTGAAACCTTGTGGGTTCTCGACAAGGATTCAGCTAATTCCAACCAGTGTTTTTCGGGCCACGATCTTTTTGGATCAGTTCCTCCAGCATGAAAAACAATGGTTCCAGTAGCATTGTACTCCATTTTGTTTTCTTCCATAATAATTGATTTACATCCCAACTTTTCAATTAAATTAAATGCACGTAAAGTTTGATGCGCATCCGTTGGAGAACTATTTGAATGAGTGTAAAAAAACGCCCCACCCGTATCTGTATACCCAAGACTCATTTTTGATTTTAAATTCCAAAGAAACCAGCTATCCCGCAAATCGCCTTTAAAATCAATCGCAATATCAATGTTTCTTTCCCTGAAATTCCGGGAAAAAGATCGAGCGCCTATCCATTTAGCAATCGACCAATCCCAATTAGTCCAAGGAACAGTGACACCAATTACTTCATCTGCTAAATGTAAATTTTCCGCTAATAACACTGCTTGCTGACAACATAATAAAGTTATCTTTGCTCTTGGAAACTTATTTTTTAAAGATTTTAAAATAGGAGCTATAAGAATAACGTCGCCTATACGATGATATTGCAAAACAAATATTGACTTAATTTTATCCGAATCTAATAATTCTGATTTTCTGAATAGATTACAAAATAAATAAAGTGGAGAAATCAGCCTACTTAATATCCGTGACCAAAAAACATGAGTAGGATTGTAAATTTGTATCACTATACCAATAATCCCATCTGTCGATAATAGTCATAAAGTTTTATCGACACCTGTTTGATATCATGATTTTCCGACACCCATTTTTTTGCTGCAATACTTGATGAAAGAATTTTTTTTCGATCTGCAATCAAATTCAACAAAACTGATTCAAAGGTCTTCTCATTCACATTAATAAAGGGATGGTTCGGTATAAAAGATTGATATTTTTTATTCATTTCTGTTAATGTACAAACACCCATAGAAAGCGATTCAACCGAATTCATTCCATATCCCCAACCGCCTTTGTCTCCTATTTGATCGATAAATATATCAGATTTCGCCTTTCTTTCTAATGCTATTGTATGATGAAGATTTTCAATCAAATCGAACTCAATCAATCCTTCAGATGCCATTCTCTCACAAATGGGGATAATGATATCAGAACCTTTATAAAAGCGATTCGTGGGCGCATGTGAAACACGAACTTTCTCATTGATTGACCTTTTTGGAGAAAATTGTGATGTATCAAAGGGTAAAAACAAATAATCTAAATTTGGATGTTTTTCAAGTAGATCTACTTCATTTGTCAGATTCAAATCAGTAAGAGCATCCATGATTGGCATTACACCACTCGCTCGTAAATCTTCTCCATGATAATGAGCAATGATTTTTTTACCACGATTATGAAGTTCTTTTACAAAAAACTCATTTTTTAAAAAATCCGATCCACTTTCAAAATGAATTACATCAAAATCATATAAATTATATTCTAAAATAGCTTGTTCTACAATTGGACGCCATAACCAGTCTTTGAATTTGAAAAAACTTGCGTCAAACCAACCTTCGGATTTCCGAATGGGAGGGTATCCTTTTTTTTCTTTAAAGTACCCATCTTTTCCTCTGTATTGTTTATAAACCAAATTGCGAATTTTTGCTAACCATGTTTTTGTGAAATTAAAAGGAAGATCAAGACAGATGTCTTCTTCAAAATTTTTAGGGGATTTAAAAAACGTTACAGTTCGACACTCATTTCCTCGGGATTCGTGCTCCTTTTTCCACAAGGTAAGTGTGCCAACAGTATTTTCTGGAGATATATAAAGTATTTTCATTGGAGAGTTAGTCGTCTATGGTTTACAATATATTTAGTTCTTACACGCAGTAAAATTTAATCATTTGTAATACTTAAAATTTTATTAGATTATTAAAGACATCTTAGGCCGAAATTCCAACATCATAAAACACTCTTTAAATGATGGGTAGATTATATCCTAAGATAATATCAACATTTAGACAGATTGGCAAGTGACGTTTCATTAACAAACAACAATTTTAGATAATATTAAAATGAATCTTTTTATTCTACCCTCATGGTATCCCACAAAGCTTTACCCAGAAAGTGGCACTTTTTTTAGAGAGTGGGCATCTTTATTGAATCAAAATGAATTTGATGTCAAAGTCATTAATGCAACTATTCACTCTTTATGGGATTTCCCAAAGATTACAAAAATATCGAAATCTCCTTTTCAGTTTGAAGATATCCTTGGCTTCCCTACCCTGCAAATTGAAGCAATTAATTTATCTCCAAAATATGAATCTGGTGCTATGGCTCAACAAGAAAAAATATGGAACAAAATTTTTCAAGAAGGTATTGACAGATTTGGTCGTCCAGATTCTGTTTTAATTTATTCTTCTGTTTGGGCAGGGGTTTCGTTGGTAAATACTTTGCAAAAGTTAAACATTCCATTTGGAGTGACGGAACATATGAAAGAATTTTTGCTTCCAAATGGATTTACTTTAAACCAAATGAAGGCAATTAATTATTGTTATGATAAAGCAACATTTATCTCTGGAACCAGCTCTGCTCTCACCAATAAAATGAAATCCTTATTTCCAAAATTCAAAAATAAAATAACGACTATTCCAAACCCTATAGACACAAATATTTTCAAACCTCATAAAGAATTCTTACAATCATCTAATCTCCCCTTCCGCTTTATTGCCTGCGGTCTTTTTCGAGAAGAAAAAGAATTTCCACTTCTATTAAAAGCATTTCATCAATTGTCTCAATCAAATGATTGTACTTTAACGCTCGTTGGAAAAGGGCAATTTGAGCCCCTATTGAAAAGCATAGTTAAGGAATTAAACTTAGAAAGCCGTGTTACATTTACGGGGTATTTATCTCAACGGGATTGGATCAAGCAATTGTGCCAATCTCATGCTCTTGTATTATCTAGTTCTGTTGAAACTTTTGGAATGGTTGTTGTTGAAGCCATGGCATGCGGTATTCCCGTGGTAGCAACTCGATGCGGTGGACCTGAATATACAATTAAGAATAATTTGGGTATATTAGTGGAGCCTCTTAATTTTAAAAGCCTTGCGAATGGAATGCAAAAAATGATTCACGAATATTCACAATTTGATCCAAAGTTTATTCGAGAAGACGTAAAAAACAGGTTTTCAACAACGGTCCATACTCAGTCCATTAAAAAATTATTTAGGACTTTTTAATGTTGGTTTGAAAAATTGACTCATGTCAATTATTTTTAAAAAGAATAGTACCGCTGGAAATGTAAATGATAAAAATAATTTTACCCAAAAACTAACAGTAATAAAGAAAATTATTCCAAAAAATATACTCGCAGTAATAATAATCAAAATTAATTTTCTCCATTCATAAGGAATTGGGAATAGAGTTCTATTGACAATAAATAAAAAACCCGCCATAATTCCAAAAGATAAACAGGTTGCCCATGCGGCACCCAAATATCCATAAGATGGAATGAGTAAAAAATTTAACCCCAAATTAACCATGGCACCCACACCACGCACTATCATAATCCATTTTGATTTTTCCATTAAAAAAGGACCGGGGAGTTGCACCAAATACATTGCATCTAATACATAACCAAACGCAATAATAGGAATAATATGAATAGCTGACCAATACTCTGGACCGAGCAACGAAAATGATCCAATCGATACTTTAACTAAATCTCCAATCCAAAAGAACATAAGTAACCAAACATAAATCATAACCGAAGCCAAGAGCGTTGTAATATGCGAAAAAAGCTGGCGTACATTCATATCGTCCTTTCCCAATCGCAAAAAAAATGGTTGCCATGCCATATTAAATCCCATCACCAATAATAACATCAATGACCCAATTTTATAACCTGCACTGTACAAACCAACATCGTTAGCATTTCCTAAATATTTTAAAACATATCGATCTGCTACTTCCATTGTCATAGCAAAAATACCAGACGGTAAAAAAGGAAGCCCAAATCGCATCATCTCCTTGAACTTTTCAGTTGAGAATCCTTTCAGGTTTACCCGATTCCAAGTAATGGGCATTGTTAATAAAAACAGAACACTCGATGCAATAGCATTGCTCGCTAAAACTCCTTTAACGCCCATTCCTAATTTTGCAACCAAATAAATATTAAGACCAAGTGTCCCAAACGCATTGATAAAACTAAAAATTAAAAATGGATAGGGTTTTTCCTCTGTCCGTAAAATAAGCTGTGGAATTGACCATAATATATCAACACAAATAATAGCTGTGATGTAATACCAATATTGAACATCATCTATTCCCAAAATAAATTTGCTCATTATAGATGCAGAAAAAATATTTATTAACGCATATAGAATAGATACACCACCAAAAAAACCAATGGCGGTGGTATAAAAAGAAATTCGATCATCCGTCTTGGCTTGTACATATTTTTTCATCAAAGCTGCGTCAAGGCCGAATTTTAGGACGACGTTCATAAATGCCATATATGCAAATGCTAACGAAACAATTCCATATTCTTCAGGAACAAATAAATTCGTGTAAACAGGTAATAAAAGAAATGTAATAAACCTGACCAATACATGACCTGTACCATATATCAATGATTGCATTGATAAAAACTTTATTGAATTAGTCAAAGACAAAATAGTAATTATTTATAAATTTTTTGGAAAACTTTTCTTACGTGACCCACCGCGCCAAATTCTTCTTTAAACCTAATTAATGACGGTTGAGGCGTAAGAGGGTTTTCTGCTTGTGGGTCCTGTGAAACACCAAAATCTAAATATTGATATCCATTAGATGATGCCCACCGAATTGTTTCTATTACTTGGAGTGTGGCCGGTTGTAAGTCTAAATAGTCATAATTAATCATATTATAAAAAATAATAACAAGCTTATCATTTGCAATAAAATTCAATGTGCCTCCAATAGGTACACCATCTTTTAACAGCAATAAAAGCTTTAGACAACCCGGCATTAGTGAGTCTAATTTAATTAATTCTTCTAGAGAGTGGGTCGGTTTAGCGTTAAATCGCGCTTTATTTTCTAAAAGAATTGGATAAAACTTTTCAAAATCATTCTCCCATTTGAACTTCAATCCTGAATTGATAACCAAATTTGAGTAATATTTTCCAGACCTATTTTTTCTTTTATACACCTTCTGTAATAGCTGGGTTTTATCTCCATCTAATGGAATGATACTTGAAATATAATTTTCGCTCACATGAAAGTTATTCCATAATAATGCGTACTCTAAAGTTTCATCTTCAAAAAAACCATATATTCTTGGAGGTTGAACTATGATTACCTTTTTAAAATTATTGTCAATTAAATAACGATCAAAATTTTCAACCCACTGATTACAACGCGCAAAGGTACTTGTATGAAATACAAAGCCACCATAGCTAGCACCTGGATGAGAAAAATAAATTTTTTCTCCATTTTGTTCCGACTCAACTCCTGTTAATACTGCTGATAGTTTTTCGCGAGTATAAAAAAGTAACGAATGATCTACAAAACGGTCTGAATCGTGATAATCTAAAAACCGTCTATAGTGGAAAAGAGTCCCATTATTGGATTGCTCAATAAAAGCTTCCCACTGTTTTCTGTCTTTTTGTTCGAATTTTTTAATGTAATCCATGATCTTTTCTATGATAAAAGGAGAAAAACATTCCTTTATAAATTGTTTTATAACGGTTGAATATAATCAATCGTCAATTCTAATTTGCTTATCTAATTTACGGGAGTATTCAATGAGTTCTGCTATTGAAAAAATATATGCACGAGAAATTTTAGATTCTCGAGGTAACCCTACAGTTGAAGTAGATGTTACAATACAAAAAAACATTATGGGACGGGCAGCCGTTCCATCGGGAGCATCTACAGGTGAACACGAAGCGATAGAATTAAGAGATAACAATGAAAAACGTTATCTCGGAAAAGGAGTTCGCCTAGCAATTAATCATATTAATACAACCATTGCTGATGCATTAAAGGGAATAGATGTAACCAAGCAAATTGAAATTGACCAATTAATGATTAATTTAGATGGCACCGAAAATAAATCCAATCTAGGTGCGAATGCAATTCTAGGTGTCTCTATGGCAGTGGCTCATACAGGAGCACTTGCAACACAACAACCCCTTTATCAATACTTGGGAGGAAGATCCGCAAACACGCTTCCCGTTCCAATGATGAATATTTTAAATGGAGGGTCCCACGCTGACAATACAGTAGATATTCAAGAATTCATGATATTCCCTTTTGGGGCAAATACTTTTTCTGAAGCGCTCCAAATGGGAACAGAAATTTTTCATCATTTAAAAGCTGTTTTAAAATCTAAGGGTATGAATACATCTGTTGGAGATGAAGGTGGATTCGCTCCCAACTTAAATTCTAACGAAGAAGCGTTGGAAGTTATTCTAGAAGCAATTGAAAAAGCCGGTTATAAACCTGGTGAAGATATTTATCTTGCGCTAGATGTTGCGGCTAGCGAAATTTATTCAAATGGTAAATACAACCTAGAATCGGAAGGACGCACACTGTCTTCTGATGAGATGGTTGAATACTTTGCTTCTTTGGCTAATAAATATCCAATTGTATCAATTGAAGACGGGCTACATGAAGATGACTGGAGCGGTTGGAGTCATCTGACCAAAGAATTAGGTGGAAAAGTTCAAATTGTTGGAGACGATTTAACTGTTACAAATCTTAAACGACTTCAACGTGCTATCGATGAAAACAGTATGAATTCTATCTTGATAAAACTTAACCAAATTGGCACAGTAACCGAAACTATCCAAGCGGTAGAAATGGCTAGAAATGCTGGATTTGGCGCTGTGATTTCACATCGATCTGGAGAGACTGAAGATACAACAATTGCCGATCTTTCTGTAGCTATGGGAATGGGACAGATTAAAACTGGGTCTGCATCCAGAACAGATCGAATTTGCAAGTATAATCAATTATTAAGAATTGAGGAAGCATTAGGTGCATCCGCTAAATTCGCCGGTATTGATTTTTTAGGGAAAACAAATTGAGTCAATATGGAAAAATGAAACGCCATTCTCGCCCAAGAGCTATTCGACAAAAGGCTGTTGAAACACAACGTCAATTCATTCGCGGTATTTTATTTCTGATTGGCGTTACCTTAATGATTATTTTTATTTTTGGAGATCATGGGCTTTTTCAACTTTATAAACTAAAAAAGGAAAGGCAGAAAGTGCAGGAACATATTACTCAATTACGAAAAAATCGTGAAGGACTTATTACTGAAAAGAATCGACTAGAAAACGATTTAGATTATATAGAAAAACTTGCTCGGGAACGGTTTCGAATGGCAAAACCCGGTGAAAAGGTATTTAAGGTTATTCCAAAATCATCCAACAATCAGAAACCTAACTGAAAAAAGACCTTTTCTCCTCCCTTCATTTTTGACATACATTTTAATTCAACATTACTAGGCGGCTTCTTAAAATCGTAAACCAAGCTTGAAGTAATTGTTTTCCCTTTTTTTAAACCAAATGATACTGTGTTACTCCCTTCAAATGGATTCATTTCGCCTTTATTATTGGATGCCGAAATTTTCAATAAGGTAAGCGCCATAAAATCAAAAGGTTTAGAATTCGTATTTGTAACCTGGATTTTTAAATTGACTTGATTTCCTTTTTGAATCGCGCTCAATAATTTATATTTTACTCCATCTGCAATTTGGGAAGATCCAACGGGAAGAGAAACAGTTGCATCTTCTAGTGAATTTATAGGTACATAAGCTTCCAGCGATATTTTAACATACTTTCCTGTTGGGTCTAGTTTTATTTTTCTGACTTGAACCCCGGAATTCAATTTTCCAATATAAGAATTTTCGTTTGAATTTGATGTTAAAGACGTTGATGATTTCAGTTTTGTATCCTGAGAAAAAACTACACCAACTATAAAAATTGCGACTAAAAACTTCAACGGTTAAATACCTACACTTCCTTGTTGTTTTAAAAATGCATCCAAGTAAATTTCTACGCGACGATTTATGGCCCTTGCTTCATTTTTTTGTGCTGAATGACGTAAAGTATCAACATCAATTATTGGGCGAAATTCTCCGTATCCCAAAGCTGAGAAATGTTTCTCTGACATACCTGCATATTTACTCAATAACTTAACTAAATTTAATGATCGAGCAGACGATAGCTCCCAATTACTAGGATAAGCTGCTTTTCTTGGTAATTTTAAATCATCAGTATGACCTTCACAGCGAACTTCAACATTTAAAAAAGCACCGCGTTTTTCAATTAGTTCTAATAAGGGGACGTACTCTTCGTCATCAAAAACATTCATAATCTTCGAAGTTCGAATAATCCCTCCCACTTGTTGTAATAATGGATATACCCTAGTATCCACATCAGCAGACATGGATTTAAACAATTTTCCACGGAGGGTTATTTTTATTCCCTTTGTAACACGATCGACAGAAACATAAGACGATGCTACATTTTCCTGTAACTCTTCATAGGTTACATCAAGCAACTGGTTAATAACACGGTCAATGTGTTTTTCTGCATCGTTTAAGATAACGAGTAATAAAACAAAAAAAGTGAGCAACAGCGTCACCATATCGGCAAAGGTTAAAGCCCATGCGGTTGATTTCGCTCTTCTTTCATCAAGAGAGAGTTGTCGGCGAATTTCCACTAAAATTTAGTTTTTTGCCGGTCGAAGATA
>JABIHN010000045.1 GCA_018649625.1 Fidelibacterota bacterium
GCGACCATCTAATTCATCTAAAGACATTTGCACAATAATAGGTCGCCCATGGGGACAATAATAAGGATGTTCTGTAGCAAATAATCGATTCACTAATTCTTGCATTTCTTCCCTTGTGAGAGCATCTCCAGCTTTGACGGCTGCTTTACAAGCAAACATGGCTGCCAGTCCTTCTTGAAACGAACTATACTGCTTCCGCTCTTTTAAAAAATTATCAAGGATTTCTCGAATCACGGATCTTTCATTCCCTAAAGACATTTCTGATGGAATAGCTTCAATTCGAATGGATGATTCATCTTGTTTCTTTATTTTAAATCCAATCTTTTCTAAATAAGGCAATACATCCAATAGTCCATCAAAATCATCAGGAGAAAAATCCAATACTTCTGGGAAAAGCATGGTTTGTGATGCCATAGATGTTGACTCAAATGCTTTGATTGCTTCTTCGTATAAAACTCGCTCATGAGCCACATGCTGATCAATGATAACCAAACCGCTATTAATTTCTGAAATAATATACTTTTTATGAATCTGCCAAATATGTTCGGTTGAAATTGTTTCTGGCGATTCTGTGGGTGATTCCGCTAAACGAGATGCATAATCCTTTGCTCGCTCAAGATTCTGATGTGCTGATCTTGGCACTGAAAAATCCATATTACTCTGATTTGGATTCGTTGGAATCGTTTCGGCTGGTGGTCTAGAAGTTTGGCCAAAAAATGAACTTTTCTCAAAACTTGGTCGCGAGGATTGTTCGTAAGATTGATTAAATCCTGGTACAGTATCCAACACGGTACGTAAAGCATCATTCACACCCGATTTTAATACGTGAAATACACGCCATTCATCTTTAAATCTAACTTCAGTTTTCATAGGATGCACATTTACATCTATTTGATCCGTAGGTAAAATAAGATTAATCACAAAAAATGGATATTCGCCACGCTTTACCAATGATTCGTATGCACCATAAACAGCAGTATTCATCAACCGATCTTTAATAAATCTTCGATTTAAAAAGAGATATTGTTCCCCTGGACGAGAACGAACCAAATTTAAATTTCCTACAAATCCGGAAAAAGCATAATCACCTTTTACTAAATGAATAGGAAGCAAATTTCTTGAATAGGTTGGATCTAATAAATTATCAATTCTATCTTCTAAATTTTCTGCATCCACCTGAAATATTTTTCGATCGTCGGAAACCAAATGAAATGAGACTTCTGGGAATGCAAGCCCATAGCGACGCACCACATCCACTATTTTTCGTAATTCAGTCCGAGGCGTTTTTAAAAACTTTTTCCGTGCAGGCGTATTATAAAATAAGTTTCGGATAGTTATCTCAGTACCACCCATTTCGGCAGCGGGTATAACTTCACTCGCTTGACCATTTACAATTGGGAGCTCAGCGCCTACACCAGATCCATCGCTTGATATTATTGACATTTCGGATACAGAAGCAATACTAGCCAAGGCTTCGCCTCTAAATCCCAACGTATTAATGGTGAAAAGGTCATCCAATGTTGCAATTTTACTTGTATGAAATCGAAGAATCGCCGATGGCAATTCTTCCGGTGACATCCCTTTTCCATCATCGCGAACTTGAATAGTTTGGTGTCCACCCTTTTCAACAACGATTGAAATTTCGGTCGCTCCAGCATCTAAGCTATTTTCAATGAGCTCCTTCACGACGGAAGCAGGTCGTTCTACCACTTCACCGGCTGAAATTTTATTTCTAAGATCTTCTGTTAATGCTTGTATCATTTATTAATTATGTTCATTGTTTTTTCAAATACAACTTTTTCCATCGATTCTGCTTTTTCAATAATCTCTTCAACGCGGTGACTCATTTCATCACAATAGTCTTCATCTTCTATACTCGATAAATTTATTAAAACATTCATACAAGCACCACTCACCCCAGCTAAGGCTACTTCCGCTGCTACGCCAGCATCCGAGACAGAATTTGGGTTCCCTTTTTCTACTAAAATATCAGCCAATTCAATGACCCTAAAACATTTCTCTGCCGTTTCCATTGGAATCTCAATTGCATATTTATTTGCAAATTCGATTGCTTCATTTTTAATGGATAGTTCATCTTCATTATTGGCAGACAAACGGTTTGCTTCCATAACTTTATTGAAAGAATTGGTATCTTCATCAACTAAAAAAGTAAGCCTATCTTTTAATGTTTGTGCTTCAATTCCAATCTGATCCATCTCCGGTTTTAATTCAATGAATTCTTTCTTTTCATGAGTCAAAGCAGCCACCATAGAAGATAAAGCTGCGCCCAAAGCTCCAGCTAAAGCTGCTACGCTTCCACCACCAGGTGCAGGGCTATTTGTGGATAATTCTTCAATAAATTCTTTTCCATCCAAATCCATTAATGGACGATTTTCAGATTTCACCGCATAATCAATTATTTTCTCTTTTGGAATAAAATCGGTAACATCATTTAAGCCGAGTGATTGAATCGCGCATTCCACAATATCTGCTGTGGGAACCCCCAAAGATCGATTCTGCTTTTTAAGATAATGCTTTCCGGCCATTATCATAGCTTCCAGTGGGATAAGTCCCACCAATTCACTTCCTGTAACTCGAATTCCACGTTCATCTGCTAATTTACAAGCTGCATCAAATACATCATGAAGAGTTGATACTTTATAATTATTAAAATTAATGGAAATTTGCGCTCGGTTATACATATCCACATACCAACCAATACCTTTCAAATCTTTAAACATCCCTGGTACTTTTACCGGGCTACCATCTTCGTTTCGAACAATATCACCATCCAATAAATTTTTCGAATTTTGATTTGGAATTCTTTTTGATCGCCCAGTTTCTCTTAATTCGAATGCAATATCAGTTGCCAATCGGTGATCTTTTGTGTTGAGATTAATATTATAGGCGATAAGGAATTCTCTGCAACCCATTACAGTAGCCCCAGCTTTTATATGTAAATCTGCTGGACCATAATCTGGTTTCCAATTTTTATCCTTTAATTTTTCTGTCAATCCTTCATATTCCCCTTTTCGAATGACAGGCAATTTAATTCTTTCTGATTTTTGAGCAGATTTTTCATAAATATAAACAGGGATTCCTAATTCATCTCCAACTCGTTTACCTACTTGTTTTGATAATGCAATACATTCTTCATCAGTTACACCGCTAATAGGTATAAATGGACAAACATCTGTGGCACCCATCCGTGGATGTGTTCCAGAATGCTGACTCATATCTAATATTTCGGATGCGCGTTTGATTCCTTGAAAAGCCGCTTCTCCTACTGCATCTGGTGAACCAACGATGGTTACTACAGTCCGATTTGTATCTGGGCCAGGATCTACATCAAGAACTGTAATTCCTGAAATAGTTGACATGTGCTGAACAATATCATCAATTTTATTTTGATTTCGCCCTTCAGAGAAGTTGGGCACGCATTCAATAAGTTTATTCATATTTTATATTCTTGAAATATTTTGTAAGTAGATGATAAGAAAAATAACAATCACGAGCAAAATTAATGTCCACCAAAGGGTACGCGCTTTTTTTCGCCTAAGTGGATTTAATTCTTTAAAAGGACTCATGGGTTAAATAGATATCCCAGCAAAGATCATCATGAATAAACTAACGACCGGTTCCATGACCAACCATATAATGGAGAATCCTGTTATATAACCAAATAATATTAGTCCAAATAAAACTCGAGGACCATAAGATTGAATTTTCCACGCTAACTGTGGATTGGTTTTCATCAACCATCCTGAAAATATTTGTGAACCATCTAAGGGCGCTACAGGAATCATGTTAAAAACTGCCAATGCAATATTGATACGAGTAAAAAATAGAAGTAAAATAAATAATACTTCTGACATAAGTCCAAACCCATTTAAGAGTCTTAATAGTATTCCACCAATTAAAGCCAAAATCATATTTGCAGCAGGCCCTGCTGCGGCAACTTTCATCATATCCGTTCTTGGATTTCTTAACATTCTAGGATCGACAGGCACAGGTTTTGCCCATCCAAATCCAACAAATAATATCATAAGGGACCCCATCATATCCAAATGCGCCAAAGGATTTAAAGTAAGCCTACCTTGGCGAGCTGCCGTCATATCTCCACATTTTGCTGCCATCCACGCATGTGCAAATTCATGAAATGATAAAGCAAACATGAGAGTTGGAATCAATAATACTAAAGCTTCAGGTTGTAATCTGAATAACAAGCCTAACTCCTAGGGTGATGTGATTTATACACTTCTTTAAGATGATGCTTATCCAAATGAGTGTAAATCTGTGTTGTGGAAATATCACTATGTCCAAGTAATGCCTGAACAAATCGAAGATCTGCTCCCCCTTCTAATAAATGGGTTGCAAAAGAGTGACGTAATGTATGGGGTGAGACCTTTTTTAAAATCCCTGCAGCTCGAGTCCATTTTCTTAAAATATTATTAATCATTGCCCGTGTTAAAGGATTTCCATTCCGACTTAGAAAAACAGAACTTGAACTTTTATCTTTTTGAAACCCTAAACGACTATGAATCAAATATTGATTTAAAAATTGTTTGGCTCGCCCACCTACAGGGAGCAATCTTTCTTTTGAACCCTTCCCCATTATTCGAATCATATCGTCATCTAAAAATAAATTTGATATATTTAAATCACAAATTTCAGAAACTCGTAATCCGCAAGAATATAACATTTCAATTATTGCTTTATCTCTTTGATAAAAATTAGATGATGAATCAATCGCTTCAATAATTGATTCAATTTCATTCGCCATGAGAACTTCAGGTAATTTTTTTGGAATTTTTGGACTATTTAAAACCAATGTCGGATTCTCGGTCACAATTTGTTCAGCTGACAAATATTTATGGTAAGATCTAATTGACGAAAAAATTCGAGATATACTTGAAGCGGCAAGCCCATTATTATTTAAAATTCTAATATAGTCCCGAATATGCATTTGAGATATCTCCGATAAATTCGAAATATCTTTATCATTGATAAATGATAAATACTGGTTTAAATCTCGCTGATAAGCTTCCAAAGTTCGTGGGGACACATTTCGTTCCACCCGCAACATGGTCAGGTAGTCTTGAAAATGAGTGTCCATCTTAGCTCAAAAAATCATCTTCAATTAAACCACAAATTATCTGGCCTGTCATGATATGCCCTTCCTGGATTCGTTGTGTGTCATCGTTTGGAACATAAATCGTAACGTCTGCCATCCCTTTCATCATCCCACCTGATATTCCCGTAAAGACCACCGTTTTAAGTCCCTTGTATTTTGCTTGTTTTATTGCAGCAATCACATTTTTAGAATTCCCACTTGTGGATATTCCAACCAATACATCACCCTCATTTCCAAGTCCTTGAACTTGACGAGAAAATATTGATTCAAAATCTGTATCATTTGACCAAGCTGTAATAAAAGATGAATCTGTAGTTAAAGCAATAGATGGGATTGGTTTTCGCTCATGGCTTGTCATTCCGCCCATAAGTTCTGTTGCTAGGTGTTGTGCGTCACCAGCACTCCCACCATTACCACACCATAATATTTTCCCGCCTGATTGAATTGATTTTATCATCATTGTTCCTGCAGCTTTTATATCATCGACACAGGCATCTACCATAGCTTCTTTCATAGCCACACTAGCTAAAATTTGTCTTTTAATTTTTTGTTCCATTATTTTATTAGGATTTTTTCCAATGAACCGCATCTGCAAATTCTGACATTAGCTTCGAATTTTCTTCAATGATTGTTCCTGTAACAACGATTGAAGCACCTGCTTTAACTTTTTCAGATGCAGTCTCAGCATTTCTTATACCTCCACCCACAATTACAGGAATATCTAACGCGTCTGTCACAGCTTTAATCACATCTGGAGACACAGAATTTTCGGCTCCACTTCCAGCTTCTAAATAAATTAATTTCATTCCTAAATATTGCCCGGCCAATGCATGGGCGACAGAAATATCTGGTCGATTCATGGGAATTGGTCGTGTACCGCTCATGAACTCCACGGTCGATCCAGCTCCGCCATCCATTAGCATATACCCGGTTGGAATTGTTTCAACACCAATATCTTTTACCATAGGAGCGGCAATGACCTGCTCTCCTATTAAATAATGAGGATTTCGACCCGAAATAACTGACATAAAGAGCATTGCATCATAATGGGAATTTAATTGACCTACGCCACCAGGGAAAAATATCACCGGAATATTTGATGCATCTTTTATTCGTTTAACCCGATCAATGCATTTCATATCCATCATCAAACTTCCACCAACAAATAATGCATCGACTCCTGAATTGTTAGCATTTTCAACGCTGGATTCTAGCGTATCGTCACTTTTTCGATCCGGATCTATTAAGACAACATACGCTGCCCCTTTTTCATCAATAACAGAATTTAATTTTGAGAATATGGACATTTAACTAACAAATTCTTCATAAGACAGAAAGTTCATTAATTCATCCTTTTCGTCAGGATCAGATGGAGTTATTTTAATCAACCAACCTTCATTATAGGGATCCGAATTTACTTTGTCTGGCAAGTTTTCTAAATCTTCATTCACGGCACTTATTGTGCCTGATATAGGGATAAATAATTCAGAAACTGTTTTAACAGCTTCAATTTCACCAAAAATATCACCTGCATTAAATTCTTCTCCAACGTCAGGAAGTTCTACAAAAATCACATCTCCTAATTGACTTTGTGCAAAATCCGTTATACCAATTGTAACATTATCATTTCCATATTTTGCCCATTCGTGGTCTTCGGTATAAAGTAAATTGTCTGGTGTGTTCATTTTTTTTCGCCCTTGTGTGCGTATTTTTCAGGATCATAGTCAAAAGTTTCTAGAAAACTTGTATCAAATACTCCTGATTTAAATTGTTCATTGTCCATTATAGCCATTTGGTAGGGAATCGTAGTTTTGGGACCTTCAATAATTGTTTCTTCCAATGCTCGATACATTCGGATAATAGCTCTTTCACGATTTTTCGCATGGACTATTATTTTTCCAATCATTGAATCGTATTGTGTAGGAATTTTATATCCGGAATAAGCATGACTATCTACACGAACACCTTTTCCACCTGGCATATGGAAGTTGGTAATCTCACCTGGAAATGGCATAAAATTATTTGCAGGATCTTCAGCATTTATTCTACATTCTATTGAATGTCCACGTAGTTTAAAATTCTGCAAATATTCTGGACACTTAAATCCAGCATGCATTTTAATTTGTTGTTTAATTAAATCCACCCCAGTAACCATTTCTGTTACAGGATGTTCAACCTGTATTCTTGTATTCATTTCCATGAAAAAATAGTTTTTATCTTTATCCATTAAAAATTCGATTGTTCCAACACCAACATAATTAACAGCTTTTGCACCCGCAACTGCAGCATCTCCGATCTCTTTTCTTGTCTCTTCATCTACAAAGGCAGACGGGGACTCTTCAACTAATTTTTGGTGACGGCGCTGAATCGAACATTCTCTTTCCCCTAAATGAATGGCATTTCCATGGGAATCTGCGAGAATTTGAACTTCAATATGACGAGGGTTTTGTATAAATTTTTCAATATACATATCGCCATTTCCAAAAGCAGTTAAGGATTCTTGATTTGCAGATTTAAAAGCACCAATGACATCTTCAGACTTTTTAACTAAACGCATTCCACGTCCACCGCCTCCGGCAGATGCTTTTAACATGACGGGATATCCCATTTCATCAGCTTTTACTTTTGCGTCTTCAGGACCATCTAATATTCCTTCACCTCCTGGAACAACAGGTACACCTGCTTTTTTCATGGTAATTTTTGCTTGAGCTTTATTCCCCATGGCATCAATAATTTCAGGGGACGCACCTAAAAATGCAAATCCATTTTCTTCGCAAATTTTTGAAAATTGAGCAGATTCAGATAGAAAACCATATCCAGGATGAATAGCATCGGCACCAGTAATTTCTCCAGCGGCTATAATTCGTGGAATATTTAAATAACTATCACTACTAGCAGGTGGCCCAATACAAACTGCTTCATCCGCAAATTTAACGTGAAGAGATAATTCATCAGCGGTAGAATAAACTGCAACAGTTTTTATACCCAATTCGTGACATGCACGAATTACTCGCAACGCGATTTCGCCACGATTAGCAATTAGAACTTTTTTGAACATAGTCGTTTAAGCGGGATTTATAATGAACAATGTTTGGTTATACTCAACCGGACTCCCGTTTTCAACTTTAACAGCTGAAATGGTTCCATCAAACTCTGCTTCAATTTCATTCATTATTTTCATGGCTTCAATAATGCAAAGTGTTTGCCCTTTTTTCACTGACTCTCCTACAGAAACAAATATTGGGTCATCTGGTGTGGGTGATGAATAAAAAGTACCAGGCATTGGAGATAGTAGTTCTTCTCCTTCAATTACATCTGTTTTCGCTTCAATTTCTGTTGAAATATCTGAAACATCAGGAGGTAATGGAGTTTGAACCACTGGTGGTGAAGCTATCGGTGCAGCTGATACGGTGGCTCCCTTGGTTACTCGAAATTTACGTCCCCAAAAATTCACTTCGATTTCATTTACATTAGAATTTTCTAATATGTAAATAATTTCTTTCAATTTATCTTGCCACATAGCTTCTCCTTATCAATTTATTCCTTAGAACGCTCAACATAGTCACCCGTACGTGTATCAATTTTAAGTTTATCACCTTCGTCTATAAACAAAGGAACATTCAATGTATAACCTGTTTCAACAGTCGCTGGCTTGGTGGCACCTTGAGCCGTATTTCCTTTAAACCCTGGTTCCGTTGCCGTTACTTCTAAAACAACATGCGCTGGAAAACGAACATCAAGAACTTCCTTATCATCAAAGAGTAAATCCACATTCATACCTGCAGTCATAAAGTTTTTTCCATTACCAATAGATTCGGCTGGAATGTTAAGCTGCTCATAATTATCAATATCCATAAAAACAAATGTATCATCATCATTATAAAGAAATTGCATTGTTTTTGCTTCAACACGGATAAACTCTAATTTTCTTCCTGCATTGAAAGTTTCATCAAAGATTTTTCCTGTTTGAATATCTTTTAATTTTGTACGTACAAATGCGCCACCCTTTCCTGGTTTTACATGCTGAAAATCAATTACTTTCATTCGCTTATGTTTATGAAGTATAACTGCTCCATTTTTAATATCTGATGTTGTTGCCATGTTTGTCCTTAATTGAAGTAAAATTTAGAGCTTGAAATTTACTATGGGAGTTCGTTGGTTCAAATGAACGGAATTTAATATTTTTAATGTAATTTTTACCAAAGGATAGTATTGTTATATGTTTAATTATGAAAATAATATCCGTACCATACCATCAAGAATAGGAAGATTTATCATAACCGCATTAAATAGATATTATACTTCTGAAATGAATAAAGTAATCTTCTCTTTATCGGAAGACATTTTTTCCTGAGTAGGGATTTCACGCGCGTATTTTACAAGGTCGGCTTCTGCAAGGAATTCAGCCCAAATAGAGAATTGTATATCTTCTAACGGAAACAAACTTCTATAAGTATTAATCTCTTCTGTTGTCATTTCCAATGCACGAATAAAATATTTTGTTTCAATGTATTCTCGAGATATATGAGAAAGATCTGCATAATAATCTTTGGAAAGACCGTTCATTTTCAAATTCATTAGTCGCCTTTGCGCACGATCTTCAGGCGATTCCAATAATGAATAATTTATCTTTCGATATTGAGCAACCTTCCTTTGTTTCCATGTCCATATCATACTTCCCAACATCACCATTAATATAAGACTCAGAAGAACCGTTTTTGTTGGAAAAATTCTTCTAACAGGTACAGGACCTTTCAAAGGTCGAAAATCAGAGCTTTCAGAAAATTGCAAAAGTGATTTGACAGTAAAGTGATTAGGATTTGATACTATAGAATAATCTAAAGCTCCATCCGTTTTCAAAATATCCACCTCATAGTTAGGCGTAGAAAAAGAGCCTGTATCCCAGGCCATGAGCTCAAATTGAATACCAATTAAATTTCCATTATGATGGATTAATGTTTGATTTCGAATTGATAATGTATCATTAATTTCACTTAATTCTGGAAATCGAATTGATTCAGTATTTTGACCTTCGACTGTAATCGTCCATAAAAAAATATCACCAATGTATCCTTGTGTGGTGTCTAATTCAGAAATGATAGATAAACTCTGAGCAGAAAGGAAAGATGATAAAATGAATAAAAGAGAATTACGCATTAGGATCGTTTTTCACGCATTTTAAAAAAAGACATGAGTGGCTCAACAAAATCCTGATTTGTGGCAATAGATATTATATCAAATCTAATTTTCCGCGTATCTTTTAGAAATTTTTCCTGCTTCGTTTGAATATCTTTTTTCAATCTATTTCGTAAATCTTTAGATGAAGTGTCAACCCAAAATGATTCACCGGTCTCAGGATCTTCTACCTTTGCCAATCCCATATTTGGTATATCCGTTTCAGCAGGGTCAAAAAGTTGAATACCGATTACATCATGTTTACGATTTACAACTTTCAATGATTTCAAGTAATCTTGATCAATAAAATCTGAAATTATAAAAACAACACTTTTCCGCTTTGCAACCTTCAATAGATAATCTAAAGCAATCTTCAAAGATGTGCCTGATCTTTTTGGTTCCGTGTAAAGCAACTCTCTCACAACCCGAAGTACGTGACTTTTTCCTTTTTTAGGAACAACAAATTTTTCAATTTCATCCGAGAAAAGAATTAACCCAACTTTATCATTGTTTTTAATGGCTGAAAATCCTAAAACAGCTGCAATTTCTGCACCAACTTCTCTTTTTAATTGTTGGCCTGACCCAAAATTACCAGAAGCAGAAATATCGACTAAAAGATAAACAGTGAGTTCTCTTTCTTCTTCGAATACTTTAATAAATGGAGAACCAGTTCTTGCTGTCACATTCCAATCAATAAGACGTATATCATCACCAGGTTGGTATTCTCGTACTTCAGAAAAAGTCATTCCTCGACCCTTAAATACCGAATGATATTCTCCACCAAAAAGGTCATTAACTAATCCACGCGTTCGAATTTCGATCCGCTTGACCTTTTGTAGAATTTGACTGGGAATCAAATCGTTACCCTACGTCAATCTTTAAAAAGTTAAAACTAATAGGATTCAACTTTCGGTATATATTGGGGTATTGGTATAAAAGGAAATTCATCAAATTCTACAGTTATACGTTTTATGTTTTTACAACTCGGATAAACCCAAAAGAATATTGTACATAATAAATATAACTTAAAGTATGACTCAAATTGTTCCAGCTATCAGGGAACTTCAACAACTTCAAAAAGGCGTTTAATTACATCTTCGGAAGTTAATTCTTCAGCTTCGGCCTCATAGGTCAGGATAACACGATGACGAAGAACATCAGCGCCAATATAACGAATATCTTCCGGAGTGATATATCCACGATGTTCTGTAAATGCACGGGCCTTTGCTGCCCGTATCAAATTAATCGTCGCCCTTGGTGAAGCACCATAATCTATAATACCATCCAAGTCATTCAATCCATTTTCTGCGGGGTTTCGTGTGGCGAATACAAGATTTAATACATAATCTTCTACTTTTTCATCTACATAAATATCATGAATTACAGATTGAGCATCTAATATTTCTTGGCTTGAAACAATTGATTTCAACTCATCTACATTTACTTTTTTAGTATTTTGGCGCAATACCATTCTTTCAGAATCACGATCGGGGTAATCTACAATAAGTTTAAACATAAAACGATCCACCTGGGCTTCAGGCAACGGATAAGTCCCTTCTTGTTCAATTGGATTTTGAGTTGCCATGACCAAAAAAGGAGAATCTAGTTTAAAGGTATTTTGAC
Source organism: Fidelibacterota bacterium (assembly GCA_018649625.1). Lineage (GTDB taxonomy): Bacteria > Fidelibacterota > Marinisomatia > Marinisomatales > UBA1611. Next base: position 11,933 of record JABIHN010000045.1, read on the forward strand.
CAATAGTCACCTGTCGTTCTTGCATAGCTTCCAGTAGGGCACTTTGAACTTTTGCTGGTGATCTATTAATTTCATCTGCTAATATAATATTTGAAAATATTGGACCTTTCCGTGTATCAAATTCGCCAGTTTTTTGATTATATATTAATGTTCCCAATAAATCAGCAGGAAGCATATCAGGGGTGAATTGAATACGTTGAAACTTTGTTGAAATAAGTTTTGCTAAGGTATTTACCGTTAGTGTTTTTGCTAATCCAGGAACACCTTCCAATAAGATATGACCATTCGCTAACATTGAAATTAGGATTTTATTGATCAATACATCCTGACCAATAATCACCTGATTCATCCCTTTCTTCAACTCATCAATAAATTGTGATGCTTTAGAGATTCGATCATTAATCTCTGTTAAACTAAAATCGCTCATCTTAATAGCTTAAGATGAAGTGATATGTTTCAAAGCTGGAATATTTTCAATACCCTTTCCCAAATACTCCAATTCAAATTTTACAGAAGGAGAAAGTTCATGCGCTGGGAATCTATTTAAAAAATCTTCATACTCAATTTTAGCACTTATTACATCATCAACTACATTTGCATAAATATATCCAATCATGAAAAGTGCATGTGCTTCCTGTGTTGATCCAGCATAATTTTCAATAACTTTTCGATATTCTTGAATTGCGGTTGTAAAATCACGGAAATCATTCATATAAAGATCGCCTAACATATATTGTCCTTTTGGAGTAAGGGCATGCTCAGAATAATTTTCTGTCATATAAAGCAGATGATCTACTGCTTCTTTAGTCATTTTTCTCTTCCGTAAAGATTCCGCTTTATTCAAAATATATTCAGGAAACTGATCAATTTCTTTTTGCGCCTGTATCGCATGAACTGTTCCGACATAGTTCTTTACAGTTGTCTGTAAGGCATCATAGCCATTGGTGAGGCTGTTCTTCCAATTTAAATGGATGGATGATAGCTTATATTGTGCTTGAGAGGCTAAACTGTCTTGTGGATACTTTTCGACTAGATTATTTAAATCAGTAATTGCCTGATCTGTTTTATCATTTTTCAGATTTTCATTAGATAACTCAAAAAGCTCACTCGCTGACTTTGAACAACCAGTGATAAGTAATAATCCAAGTAAAGGTAAAATAAGTTTTGTTTTCATTGTATTCCTATTGATTAAAAGCCGCGGAAATTAATGCAACTTTGTCTTCGTAAAAAGCATTTGGTCAGATTTATATGCATTAAATTAATTTCAGTTCCCTATTAAAAAAAAGTATTTAAAAAAGATTTTGAACACCTAATTGAATTTTACTTTTTCTTGGGTTGTCAACTTGTATTGCATAATCTAATCTAGCAGGACCCAAGGGAGTTTGAATCATGATACCAATTCCAGAATCCCATTTAATAAAATTGGGTGATAAGTTTTCAGAATGGTCTGTTAACAATCCACCATCTGAAAACAGTGTAATTCCAATTGTTTTATAAATAGGGAATCTAAATTCTAAATTGGTCATAAATCGAATTATTTCTCCTGAAGGATTATTAGTAGCAGTTTCTTCAAATCTAAGAACATCCCACCCTCGCATTGAAGTACTTCCTCCGAGGTAAAATTTTTCATAACTATAATCATTAAAATTTGAATCCCATCCCCAAATTCTACCCAGTTTTATTCGAATTGCGAATACCGATTTTTCTCCAATCGGTCGATAAGTTTGAACCGTAAAGTCTGCTTTCAAATATTCTCTTTCTCCTCCCAAAATATATCCAGCTGATTTAAATACCGAAGTGAGTGAATATCCTTTTCTTGTGAAAAACGGGTCATCTTTTTTGTCAATATTAACTTTAAAGCCAATTGAACGTTGTTCTATATTTTTGTCTGATTCTGATTGGTCACTAAATGATTCCCAAACTGATTTTGATTCAAAATAAGATCTTTTATCAAATCTAAATAGTTGAGATAAATTAATTCCATATCGTTCAATCGTTTTCACTTTTTCGTCATATTCAATGAATGTTTCATAAAACCCAATAAGTTTTGTCGGAAGTCTTATTCCAATAAACCAGCTACTTGAAAAGCTCATATCAAATCGAAGCCTCGGAACAACAAATTCTTCTTCAACAGGAATACCTGCTAACAATTTTGTAGAAAATTGAGTTGGTGTATTGAGAAATGAACGATTTCGCCATTCAATTGTACCACTAATTGCAGGGATGGGTTCGGCTCCTTCAGCAAATCTAATTGGATCGTAGCCACCCACTGAATTCCATTCTCGTTGTTTATATCGATGAAACTCAATCACCATATTTACAAGTGAATCTGAATCTGAAACTTTGACCGGTATCATATTCGCCATGGAAAACATTCCCATTTCTCGAAGGCGACGAGAGGTATTATCCATGTTTTGTTTTGAGTATATGTCACCAGGCGTATAAGTTAATTCACGCCAAATTAGAGAACTGTCAATCGATCCTATTTTTTCTAAATATGTATTTTTAATATGAATATCTTTTCCTTCTTTAATTTGAATATTCACATTTACTGAATCAGATATTTCATCTAAAACTTTGATGGTAAAAAATAATTTTCCTAGTTCATGATATGCATTTTCAACAGCAAATAAATTATCATTAATAAAAACAGGGTTATAAGGCCTACCTTTTTCTACACCCAATAAATTTCTTATTTTCCCTTCCGAGATTGATTGGTTACCGTGTACGGAAATATTCTTTAAATAATATTGTTTTCCTTCATCGATATTATAAAGAATATCAGCTAATTCATTTTCTGTAGTAAATGATTCTTCTATAACCACATCAAGAAATCCCTTAGAATGGTAATAACTTTTTAACGTTAATGCATCTAGTTTAATCAAACGTGAATCAAAATCAGGTCGACGAAAAAACCAATTTGGGGGACGCTGACGTATTAAATAAAAAACTTCATTCATGGATACATTGTCATTTCCGTTTAACGTGACAGAATTAATTATAATATCGTCAGTTTTAGGGTAGACAGTTTCCATCCATGTTATGAGAAAGATTAATATTATATAACTTGTTTTCACTTTTTATTTAATAGGCATATCGATAACGATATTTAAGATTTAAGTTTCCATCTTCATCTATATTACCGACCACCGAAAAATGTCGATTTAATTTATATTCAACACCAATTTGTGATTTGTTCGGATTCGTTAATGAAAAGGATCTTTTATAGGATAAATTTAAGAAAGTTTTGTCACCTATTTTACGTTTTGCTGTTACTTCAAAATCTTCATCAGATCCTTGAAACAAACCGGCTGCACCAGAAATGGCAATATCATCAACTAAGCCTAATTTACCAAATTCCGAATCTTTTAAATTCTTTTCCAATTGATTTTCAAGAAGAGAACCCAAAATAGATACTGTTTGATTTCCAAAGCCAATTGATGTTAATTCTTGATCTTCGAATCGCTTCCCCCAAGTAAGTAATTCTAATATATCACTTTCAGAAAACCCACTTCTTGATTCTAAAATAATATCTAAATCATCAATTCCACCCATAATTCGTAGATTGATTTTTTCATCATCAATCATAGTAAATGCGTTCACATCTATGAACGGATTAAATCCTTTGTTATCAAAACTAACATAACCTTGAAGCTCATTAAAATTATCTTTGTAGGAAAACACATTACCATCTTCTACAAAAAGTTCACCGCCAAAGTCTATTTCATTATGACCAATTTGTGATAGACTTAATTCTCCAATTACTTTTGCATCTATTTGAGAGTTTTGAAACAAAACTGATTCACGAATTGGAATAGTTAGTTGGTAGGACATAACTGTCCCCTGCTCTTTAGGAAGAGAAGTCCCCATTTCTTCAGTCGTAAATTCATAAAATATATTTGCGTCTAATGCTTCAATTATTCCTGCAACTGTAATAGTATCCTTACCAACAATTGTAAGATCTAAATTACTTTGACCGACAATATCTAAATAAAGTGTTTTAAATGAAGTTTCATCCCCTTTGATTTGTAAATCATATTTGGGATTAAAAAACTGAGAAAAATCCATTTCGCCAGAAATACTGGTATTCCAGTGTTTTGGTTTTGTGTATTTTCCATTGGAATGGTAAAGAGTTGCTCTTAAAACTTTAATTGATAATTGGTTTTGGTTCATTATTGCTTCTCCTTCAACTCCTGTTGCGGGATCACTAACCAAAAGTGTATAAATCTCTCCATCTTTCACTTTCAAATATCCATTTCTTTGAATTGATTCAACTGGACCAGTCAAAGATAATTCTATATCTAAATCTCCACGAACTGAATCCAAATCTTCAATATATGGGGAAAGAAATGGGAGTGATTTTACTATTGCATTTGCTTGAAAGTTTATGGAATCCCCAGGAAAGAATTGCCCTATAGTTGGCGAACTAATATTAAAGTCAAATGGAACGGATCCGCTGGCATTGATTATTCCATCATTTAAAATTGACTTTGCTGAATCCACCATCAACCGCCGACCATTATAACTTCCAATACTTGTTACATGTCCTAATTTAATTTTGTCAAATAATCCATTTATTACATCAAGATCATAGGTGAACTGTGTTTTATTAGGAAACCCTTTTAAATGAAATGAGCCTGATAATGCCCCACCAATCGTGAAAAATTCAGGAATGAAATTGTGAAAAAATCCTAAAGAAACATTTGAAAAAGTAGATTTCAATGAAATTGGAGCTTTACCGATTTGCCTTTTACCAAAAGGAATAACTCCATTGGCTTGTAATCCCATCACATTCCCTTTGGTCATAGAAATATCATCCATATGAAGCATACCGTTTTTATATAAAAATGATAAGGTCATCTCATCAAATGACTCTTCCATATAATGTCCTTTTTTCAAAGAAAGGTCGGCATCCACATCTAACTCACCATTAACCAATTGCATCCAAATTTCACCAAAAATAATCCCAGAGACTTGAAGGCGCTTATCTTTGATGAATTGAGTCAAAATTTCTGCTTCAAAATTGGACATTTTAAACCGAGCTTCTGGTTCATTTCCACCTGTAATTACTCCTTCCATCATTCCATCATTGATATGTAATTCAAACGGTGGGACGACTAATATAGAATCTTGAAATGAAAAAGAAATGGGTATTGAATTAACCAAATAATTATCTTCGTAAGCTAATTGTAATCGTTGAATCAAATAATGATCATCTCCATTATATTTCCCGGATATTTGGAGAAAATCTTTCCCGGATTTAAAATGGCAATTTTCTACAATAATTTCACTATTTTGAACTATTGCATTAACTGTTCCACTATCAAATGACCTATCTCTCCAAGTTCCCTTTCCTATTGTCAAATCTACAAATCCGGTTGTCAGAGTATCATTCACATCCATTTTGGAGTTAAAATCAACCGATACCAAATGAAAATCTTCAATATTAATATTATTACAAATTAATTCGGCATTTACAGACGGTGAATAGTAATCACCTTTAATTCTCAGTTTTCCAGTAGCTGTACCTGAAACAAAATCTCCAGGAAGAAAACGATTTACAAGATCAATTTCTGCATTTTCCATATCTGCCAAAAGATCTATAGTTCTATCCTTAAAGCTACCTGATCCATCAATAGTTAAAAAACTATTTCCTACCATAACAACGACAGGATCTACAGTCGATAGGATACTATCTTGATAAGTTAATTGACCATGGATAGATATTTCACCCTGCTCAAAAAATTTAGACTCATTGACTTCTAAGGTTAAATCAATCTGATCAAACGAACCCTGTTGAGATAATCCAGCATCAAGAATAGCTAATCCTGATAATTGTGTTGGTGGTTGTCCTTTCATCCACCGACTTAAATCTAAATTTTGAAGATTCATATAATAACTAACTTGCTTACCATTCTGCCAAATTCCATTCATATCTAATTTGGATTCTTCTCCTTCTAATTGAAAATTCTTTAAGACCCATGCGGTTTTTTCTTTCCCAACTGAGAACTCCCCTGACATGTCTAAGCCTAACTCATTTTCAAGAACAAGTTTTCCTGTAAAATATTGCAAATTAGATTCAAAATCAAAATTTCCCTTAAATGTTGAGAATTTAGTGTGAAGAGGTATTTTGCTAAATAATTCATCTGGAATTTCAATTCCCACAACATTGATATTTCCCGAAAGTTTAGGTTCAGATGGAATAAAAACCATTTCACCTTTAATAGGAAAGCCCATCACTTCACCCAATACATTATTGAGTTTAAAAGAAGACCCGTCATATCCCAAGTTTAATCTGCGAAATACTGCTTTTAAATCTGGATTATCCTCTGAAGTATATTTTAACAAATCACACTTTAAAGTAGGTTCTAGTCCACCGATGAGCTCGCCACCGATCTGTAAACTCATATGTAAAGGTTGTTCATTTACCACGACCCCAATTTTGCCCGAAGTAAAAAAAGACCTTACATTAAATGGAATATTAAACGATTTTATACTCTGTTTAGTTGAATCTAATATAAACCAGTCTTTGTTTATTTCAGCTGAGAAATCTTCTACAGATAAGATATCAAAGGTTATTTCTCTTAAAAAGGATTGTATATAAGAAAAATTAATGGATGATTTTGAAATGTAAATTCGCTGACCATCCTGATGATTAATAGTTATATCATTCAAATACACTGTCCCAAATAGAGTACCCGATGAATTGCCAACATCAATATTCCAGCCTCGACTAAAGAGCTTTTCATTTAACCTATTTTCAATAAATTCGCCCCATACTGCTGCACGAATCAGAATCATGAATAACAGGATAAAAACAGCAATCGTGCCGATAATATATTTTTTCGGGTTTTGCATCATAGAAACGTTACACAGTGAACTTAAAAAACGAAAGTGAGTTCCCAATATAAAAAAAGCCCCGAAATTCGAGGCTTTTTCTTATTTAAACGGGTAAATGGTTAGTCCACAACTTCAAAATCGGCATCTTCGATTTCATCTTCTTTCTTCTTTTTACCGTCGGACTTTTCTTCATTTTCTGTATTTGGAGCACCTTCTTCTTGCTTTCCAGTATCATACATTTTTGATGCAATCGTACTCCAAGATGCATTAAGGGCGTCCATGGAAGATTTAATATCTTCAAAATTTCCACCTTCTTTTGCTTTCTTTAATGCTTCAACTTTTTCAGTTAATTCAGCCTTATCAGGCTCGTCTATTTTATCATCATTCTCTTTAACATTTTTCTCTGTTTCATAGATTAAATGCTCAGCTTGATTCGTTAGATCTATTTTTTCACGTTTTACTTTATCATCACTTTCGTGTTTTTTAGCATCAGTCACCATTTTATCAATTTCTGTATCAGATAATCCACTAGACGCTTCAATTCGGATGCTTTGCTCTTTCCCAGTTGCTTTATCTTTTGCATTTACATTCAAGATACCATTGGCATCAATATCAAAAGAAACTTCAATCTGTGGAATACCGCGCGGTGAAGGTGGAATATCCGCTAAATGGAATCGACCAATTGTTTTATTATCAATCGCCATTTCTCGTTCACCTTGAAGAACATGAATCTCAACAGTTGTTTGATTATCAGCAGCAGTACTAAATACTTGAGATTTTTTTGTCGGAATAGTCGTATTACGTTCGATGAGTTTTGTTGATACGTTTCCTAGAGTTTCAATTCCAAGTGAAAGCGGTGTGACATCTAAAAGTAAAATATCATCAACATCCCCTGAAAGAACACCACCTTGAATTGCTGCACCCAATGCAACGACTTCATCAGGATTAACACTTTTGTTGGGTTCTTTGCCGAAAATTTCTTTAACTTTTTCTTGGATTTTAGGAATTCTTGTCGATCCACCCACCAAAATAACTTCATCAATTTCAGATGTTGAAACACCAGCATCCTTAATAGCTTGAAGACATGGTTGAATTGTTCGTTCAACAAGATTATTTACCAAACTTTCAAATTTTGCTTGTGAAAGTGTCAAGTTCAAATGTTTTGGACCTGAAGCATCTGCGGTAATGAATGGAAGGTTTATATCAGTTTGTTTCGACGATGATAATTCTTTTTTTGCTGTTTCTGCAGCTTCTTTTAATCTTTGTAGTGCCATTGGATCTTTCCGCAGATCTATGCCATCTGAGTTATTGAATTCATCTGCAATCCAATCAATGACTTTCTGATCAAAATCATCACCACCTAAATGACCATCACCATTTGATGATTTAACTTCAAAAACACCGTCTCCCAGTTCTAGAATTGAAACATCAAATGTTCCGCCACCTAAATCGAATACAGCAATTTTTTCATCTTTTTTCTTGTCTAAACCATATGCAAGGGATGCAGCTGTCGGTTCATTAATAATACGACGTATATTAAGTCCTGCAATTTTGCCCGCATCTTTTGTTGCTTGACGTTGAGAATCATTGAAATATGCTGGGACAGTAACGACAGCATCCGTAACCTTTGTACCTAAATATTCTTCAGCTTGCTGCTTGAGCTTTTGTAAAATCATGGCAGAAATTTCAGGTGGAGTATGTTCTTTACCCCCCACATTTACTACACAAGCACCTTTTGAGTTTTTTTCAATTTTATAAGGAACTTCAGTCATTTCTGTTGCGACTTCCTTAAACATTCGTCCCATGAATCTTTTAATTGAAAATATTGTATTTTCAGGATTAGTAACAGCTTGCCTTTTTGCAGCTTGACCTACTAGCCGTTCTCCATCTTTTGTAAATCCAACAACCGAAGGAGTGGTTCGTCCACCTTCTGGATTTGTTATAACAGTGGGTTCTCCACCTTCTAATACAGCAACACATGAGTTTGTTGTGCCTAAGTCAATGCCAATTATTTTCCCCATAGTTTCTCCTTATGGTAAATTTTTATAGGATTATAAGTGATTTTAAAGATGCAAGGAGCGTACCACAAAAGGCCGTGGTTCAATATGGCAGACGGGTCACACATATCCACCTATCTGGCGGACTATCGTCTATTTATATGGTAAATTTGACTTTATCAACTTCGATTTAGAATATTTTTTAAAATTAAATTGAAATTCATTCTTAATTGCTTTTACTGTAATCATTGTCCCATCACCAATTTCATGCTTCAAAAGCATTTCAGATATTGGATCTTCTAAAGATTTTTGAATTTCTCTTCTTAAAAGTCGAACGCCATATTTTTGATCATATGCATTATTTGCTAACAATTTTTTTGCGGATTTAGTTAGTTTTAAATGTAATCTAAGTTTATTCAAATTTTGATTTAAATCAATTAATTGTAGGTCGATTATATCAAATACATTTTCTTCTGAAAGTGGGTGAAACACAATTGATTCATCAATCCGATTTACTAGTTCAGGCGAAAACAAGTTTTGAACATCATTCAACACATGATCTTTCATCTTTTGGTAATTTTCACTCGATTTTGAGCCACCAAATCCAAATCCACTTTTTTCTATATCTTTTGTTCCAATATTAGATGTCATAATTATAATTGAATTTCGAAAATCAACTTTTCGCCCTAACCCATCAGTCAAGACCCCTTCATCAAATACTTGGAGCAATACATTATATAAGTCATGGTGGGCTTTTTCAATTTCATCTAATAAAACAACTGAATAGGGGTTTCGTCTTACTTTTTCAGTGAGCTCACCTCCTTCTTCATATCCTATATATCCTGGAGGTGCACCAATTAATCTTGAAATCGCGAATCGTTCTGTAAACTCAGACATATCCACTTTAACCAATGCTTGATTATGTGGAAATAAATATTTTGCTAACGATTTTGCCAATTCTGTTTTACCCACACCTGTCGGACCAAGAAATAGAAAAACACCAATTGGTCTATTTGGGTTTTTTAATCCCGTGCGTGACCTACGAATCGCTTTTGTTAAACTACCGATTGCTTCTTCTTGCCCAATGATATAATTACTTAATTCATTATTTAAGTGCAATAATCGTTGGCTTTCTGATTCAGCAACTTTTGATAATGGAATTCCTGTCATGAGTGATACAACGTCTGCAATATGTTCTGCATTGATTTTAGAAGATGTTTTTCCGTCATCATTCTGCCATTTTTTTTGAGCTGATTCTAATTGATTAATTAATATTCTTTCCTGATCTCTTAATACAGCCGCTTCTTCAAATAATTGGCTTGAAACTTTCAACTCTTTTTGTTCTCTTATATTTTCAAGTTTTCGCTCTATATTTAATACATTTTTCGGAACATCAAGGTTATACATATGTGCCCGAGCACCAGCTTCATCTAGAACATCAATTGCTTTATCAGGTAAAAACTTTTCAGAAATATATCTTTCTGATAAGTTAACGCAAGCTAAAATTGCGTTATCAGTATATTCTACATTGTGATGTTCTGCGTACTTTTCCTTCAATCCATGAAGAATTTCAATGGACTCATCAATTGTTGGCGGGTTGATTATGATTTTTTGAAATCGACGATCTAGTGCACCATCTTTTTCAATATACTTTCTATATTCGTCTAAAGTAGTTGCCCCAATACAATGAATATCTCCTCGTGCCAAAGAAGGTTTAAACATATTAGATGCATCCAATGAACCTGAAGCACCACCAGCTCCCACAAGAGTATGAATCTCATCAATGAAAATAATAATATTTTCACTTGATTCTAATTCAGTCATAACACTTTTTAGACGCTCTTCAAACTGACCACGATATTTTGTCCCAGACACAATAGCGGCTAAATCAAGAGAAAGAATTCGTTTATTATGTAAAATTCTTGGGACTGTTTTTCTAATTATACGTTGTGCAAGCCCTTCAATTATTGCAGTTTTCCCCACACCAGGCTCACCAATTAAAACAGGGTTATTTTTTTTGCGTCGAGTCAAAATTTGAGTTACGCGCTCAATTTCACTTTCCCGGCCAATAACTGGATCAAGTTTTCCTTTTTTTGCCAATTGAGTAATATCCCTAGAAAAATGATCTAACGTTGGTGTTTTTGTTTTTGGCCTTGACTTAGAAGGCTGGGATATTTCCAATTTTGGTTCTTGTTCAGTTGTTTGAATTAGATCGCCAACAGATTCATAATCCAATGAAAATGACGTTAAAATTTCAAAGGCGATTCCTTCTTTTTCGCGAAGCATTGCCAAAAGTAAATGTTCATCATCGGCAATGGTTTCTCCGCGAGAAGATGCTTCGTTAAAAGCATTTCTTAATATTCTTTCTGCTCGCCGTGTAAGAGGTAAATGGCCTAGAGTCATGGTACCACCCGATTTTTTAATCAAATCTTCAATCATTGACACCATTTCAGTAGGGTCTATTTCATATACATTCATTATTTTTTTTGCCAACCCAGGTTCTTCTTTTAATAACCCTAGTAATAAATGTTCTGAACCAACATAACTGTGCCCAAGTCGAATTGCTTCTTCTTTAGAGTATTTTATTATTTGTTGGATTCGTTTTGAAAAGTTTTCTTTCATGATAAATACCTTATTCAGATAATGAGCCGTTTTCTAAAATATATTGTTTATGCCCTATTTTAGCAACATGTGGATTGTGGGTAGTCAAAACAATCGCTTGTTGAAAATCTTCGTTAATTTCACAAAGAAGGTCAATTAGTTTATTTGCATTTTTCTCATCCAAATTTCCAGTGGGTTCATCAGCCAAAAGAAGTCGAGGCTGATTCATTAAAGCTCGAATAACAGCCACGCGTGATCGCTCTCCGCCTGAGAGTTGGCTGGGAAGATGTGAAATTCTATTTGAGAGATCCATTTTTTCAAATAAAGAGGTTGCCCGCAAATTATCACCATCTTTTCCATTTATCCATTGCGGCATCAATACATTTTCTAAAGCAGAAAATTCCGGTAATAAATGGTGGAATTGAAATACAAATCCAATATCACGATTACGTAGAACTGACAACTCACTTTCATCTAAAGATTGAATATTTTTTTCATTTAATATTATATCACCTGAATCGGGATGATCCAAAGTTCCAATAATATTTAAAGCTGTAGATTTGCCCGAGCCAGATTGTCCCATAATAGTGATAATTTGCCCAGATTTCACATCAAGTGAGAAATCACTTAATACCGATAGTTTATTTTTTCCGTTAGAAAAAGATTTACAAATTGATTTTGCTTGAAGAATCATTTCGACCATAGGAGTGCGTCTTTAATATTTGTTTGGCTCAATTTTCGTCCTGAAATAAATGAAGCAATTAAAATAATTATGAATGAGATTAAAATCACAATGAAATAATCTTTTGGTGAAAGTACCATAGGAAGTGCTGAGATAAAATAAATATCTGATGGTATTGGAATAAATTCAAACATGTTTTGCAAAAATACAAGTATTACTCCAAAACAAAATCCGTAAGCCGCTCCTTTCCCAGCTCGGCTCAACCCAAGTCGAATCATTATTTTTTGAATAGAGATTGGAGAAGCTCCCATTGCTTTTAAAATGCCTACTTCCTTTATTTTTTGGATTGAAATTAAAGACAATGACGCTACAAGATTGAAGGCTGCTACTAAAAATATAAGACTTAAAATTACGATTGTTCCCAATCGCTCCATTTTCATTGCATCTACCAAAGATTTATTTAAATCTTCCCAAGATTGAATTTTAACTTGATGTCCAAATTCATCTACCAATTTTGATTTTACAGAAGATATAATTGTATTTGATGCAATTCGAATATCGATTCCATCTAAACCCGTTTTTCGGCTAAATAGCTTATTTCCATCTTCCAGAGATAAATATACATACCGATCATCATAATCTAAAACACGAGTAGAAAATATTCCACTAATAGTCATTTTCATTTTGGGTGGTAAACCAAATCCAAACGATTGATCGATTGGACTATATATCATTAAATCATCTCCCACATCTTTTCCTAATCTATAAGCTAAATCTTGCCCCATAACCACTTCCCCAACTAACGGTGATTTTCCACGAATCGGAAATGTGTAAAATGTTGCCATTTTTTGAATATCCACTGCTTTTAAAGAGACTACCCTTCTATCATTTCCATTTTCAATAACACCCCGACGCTCCATATAAGGCATTATTTCATCCACGCCTGAAATTTCTATTAATTCGGCCTCATCAATTTGCCCTACAATTCGAATGTCTCCTTCAACTCCTTTTAACTTTTCATGGACTAATGATTCAAATCCATTCATCACAGATAAAGAAACAATCATAGCAAAACAACCGACACCCATACCAACCATCGAAAAACGTCCTAAAATTCGCCCTTGTTTTTGGGATGAATTCGAGAAACGCTTCGATACTATATTTTCCCAATTCATTCGTATCTCAACGCAGTAGCTGGAATCATGGTTGTAATCGATTTCGTAGGCCACCATGACGCAATTAAACAAAGAACAAGTGTACTTAGGAGAATGATGCCAAATACGGGAAAATCAAAAGAGAATGGAATTTGGTCCATAAAATAAATTTCAGCTGGAATTTTAAGAATCTCGAATTTGAGCTGAAGCATAATTATTAATATTGATATTAATCCACCAATAAAGCTTCCCACCAATCCAATAAATCCGCCTTGAATCATGAATATTTGTTTAATTTGAGATTTATCAGCTCCTTGGGCCATGAGAATTCCAATCTGTTTTGATTTTTCTAAAATGATCATAGCAATAGCTGCAAAAATATTTACCAAGCCTACCAAGGCAATGAGTCCAAACATGATATATGCAGGCCAACGCTGAAGCTTAATCCATTCAAATAAGAGCGCATGTCGTTCTTGCCAAGTTTCAAAATAATATGGATATGAAATTTCATCATGTATTGAAGAAATATCACCTTGAATTAAAGTTAACCCTGACACCATCTTATCTTTAAATCCAAATAAGGATTTCGCATCATCCATGTGGACAAAGGCTAAAGTTTTATCATATTCTTGAAGACCCGAATGAAAAATATGTTTTACAACCATGGATTTAATTTTTTTTGTAAATGATGAAGATTGTGTGGTAGAAAAAACCTGTAAATAAACTTTATCTCCCAACTCAATTTTTAATTCTGTCGCTAGTCCATTCCCCAAAATAATTTCGCCACTGTTTATTGTGCCTTGCCATTCAGCTGAAATCGCTTTTGGAAGTTTTGTAAGCCCCTCAATCAATACGCCATCTGCATTTCCACCGGCCCTGACCATACAAACACCTCGTATAAATGGCGAAAATGAATTTGGATTGGATTGAATCAATGAATCCAGCTTAACATTCGAGAGATCAATTTGTTTTCCAAGAATGTGCTGAATTCTGCCTGTTCCATCAAACGAAAGTAATTTTTCTGAAATCACTTCCTGAAATCCATGAATTATACTGGCGGTGAGCATCAAAGCTGTTATTCCAATAGCAAGCCCACCAATGGCTAGCCAACTTGCAAAAGAAGAAAAACCCCCTTTATCGGGTGAGAATAAATAACGAAGGGCTAATCGGAGACTAAAGGGCATTTTGAATGATTGTTGTAAAATTTTCAAATTATTCTTAGTTCCATTTTAATTAGACCAATCATGCAGAGTAAATTAATTACTAACTATAAAAAATAATCTCACTTTTCAGGTCTTAATGCTGGGAATAAGATTACATCTTTGATCCAACGATTTCCTGTAAGAAGCATTGTCATTCTATCTATCCCAATACCCACCCCACCAGTTGGAGGCATTCCACATTCCATAGCTTGAATAAAACTCTCATCCACGGGCTGTGCTTCATCGTCTCCTTTCTCTCGCAAGACTGCTTGTGCTTCTAATCGCTCTCGTTGATCGATGGGATCATTTAATTCTGAAAATGAATTGGCGAATTCTGCACCACCGATAAACAGTTCAAATCTTTCTACCAAATTCGGATCTCCATTTCGATGGGCTTTTGCCAAAGGTGATGTTGCTTTTGGATAATCCACAACAAATGTAGGTTGAATCAATTTCGGCTCTACGAGTTTACTCATAAGTTCATCTAACATTTGACCATAATTTGCTGAGTCACTAACATCGACACCTTTTTCCTTACAAATGGATCGAATTTCATCATCCGATGATTTGCTCAAGTCCTGACCAGTTGCTTCATTTAGTAATTCGAAAATTGGTTTTCGAGCAAAAGGTTTTGAAAGATCTATATCCATTCCACCCCAATCGACCTGAAGTGCATCTACTTTAATGGCTGCTTCTCTAAACAATTCTTCTACCAAATTCATGCAATCTTCATAATCAGCGTAAGCCCAATAAAATTCCAACATAGTAAACTCAGGATTGTGGCTACGATCCATTCCTTCATTTCTGAAATCTTTGGATAATTCATATACACGATCAATACCGCCAATAATCAATCGTTTTAAATATAACTCATCCGCAATGCGGAGATATAACGTTTGATCCAATGTATTATGGTGCGTGGTGAATGGTCGAGCATTTGCACCGCCATATAGTGGTTGAAGAACGGGTGTTTCAACTTCCAAGAAACCCAAATCATCCAAATAGTTTCTGACTGTTTTTATAATTGAAGCTCTTTTTATAAAAGTTTCTTTTACTTCAGGATTTAGAATCAAATCTAAATGCCGATTCCGATATCTTTGCTCTTTATCAGAGAACGCATCAAAGACTTCA
The DNA here is from genome assembly GCA_018649625.1 of Fidelibacterota bacterium. Classification (GTDB taxonomy): domain Bacteria; phylum Fidelibacterota; class Marinisomatia; order Marinisomatales; family UBA1611. The sequence goes on from JABIHN010000045.1 coordinate 27,540, forward strand.
CCATCTTTTTCTTTTACAATAGGTAGAGGTCTAATGCTTTTGGCTAACACAGTAAGCGCAGCAGTTCGGATTGAAATTTCACCTGTTTTTGTGGTAAAGACTTCTCCTTCCACGCCAACAAAATCTCCAATATCCAACAATTTAAAATGAGAATAAACGGCTTCGCCTACACTATCACGTTTAATAAAAAATTGAATTCTACCCTCTGAATCCATGATTTGGGCAAAGGATGCCTTTCCCATTTTTCGAATTGCCATAATTCTACCTGCAACTTTGACTGTCTTCCCTTCTAATTCATTATAATTAGATTTAATAGACTCACTAAAATGAGTAGGCTCATATTTGGTTGGGTATGGATTGACTCCATCCTCTTTTAATTTATTTAATTTTTCAATTCGAAAATCAATTATTTGTTGTAAACTTTTTTGCTCATCTGACATATTCTTTCCTTTGTGGCTTATTTTTTTTCGCCAATCGTACTTAATAAAAATGATTTAATAAATGGATTCAAATCGCCATCCATAACAGCTTGCGTATTTCCATTTTCTTCTTTTGTTCGGTGATCTTTTACCATTTGGTAGGGATGAAAAACATAGGATCGAATTTGACTTCCAAATCCTATATCCATTTTTTGATCTTCCAAATCTTTATTTTTTTCTTTCTCTTTTTCTAATTCTGCTTGATAAAGACGTGCTTTTAAAATTTTCATGGCTTGGGCTTTATTCTTATGCTGAGATCGTTGACTTTGACATTGAGATACAATCCCTGAAGGCAGGTGTGTTATTCGCACAGCAGAATCAGTTTTATTAACATGTTGCCCGCCGGCACCACTGGCACGGTAAGTATCAATTCGTAATTCAGTAGGATTAATATCAATTTCAATATTTTCTTCCACAGCAGGATAAACATATACTGATGCGAATGATGTATGTCGCCGACTTGCGGAATCAAATGGCGAAATTCGTACCATTCGATGAACGCCAGCTTCCGCTTTGGCCATTCCAAATGCATAGTCGCCTTTTATTTCAATAGTTACATCTTTAATTCCAGCTTCATCTCCAGGCTGAAAATCTAAAATTTCTATTTTGTAGTCTTCTTTTTCTGCCCAACGCATGTACATGCGATACAACATTTCTGCCCAATCTTGGCTTTCCGTACCACCTGCTCCCGGATGAATAGAAATAATTGCATTTTGAATATCTTCCGGTTTACCCAGGATGAGCTTCATTTCTACGGCATCGATGATTTTTTTGTATTGATTTATCTCTAAATCAACTTCGTCCATTTCCATTTCGCCCGCTTCAGCAAATTCGAATAATACGATTAAATCATCATGGCGTCTTTGTAAATCTGACCATAAATCAATTTCTTTTTCAATTCGGGTTATTTTTTTTAGTACTGCAGACGCAGTTTGATTGTTATTCCAAAAATCTGGATCAACCGATTCCTTTCGGAGTGCTTCTAATATTTTGGATCTAGAATCCAGGTCAAAGATACCTCCGCATTTCAGTATCTTTGTTTTTGGCCGATGAGAACTTCTCTTTTAAATCACTTAATTCCATCTAAAAATTTACAGCAATGAAGCAAGGCTATTAAAAAGGAAATGACGATTTTAAATAAAAAATTATTAGGTACAAATACACTCTTTTCAATCATTTTTTTCAAAGTGAAATGAGAATCCCTTCTCGTTTCATAACACTATCCACACCTAAAAATAATCTTTATATTCAAAACCACGCCCTAGGTTGGTCGTGGCACCTTAGTGATCTTCTCCAAAATAAAAAGTACACTCCCAATTTTTTACCAATTTGGGGATATTTTCTTTCAATTGAAAATGAAATCTGAATTCACCAATAACATGATCTAAAAGTTTGGGTTGCTTTTTCGTTAATTTCATAACTATATTTTTCCAGTGAATATCATATATTACTTACGGAGAATTTCAAAAAGATATAAAATTGAATTTAATAACCAAATACGCCGTATAACAACGTGTGTTTATGAGAAACCCGAAAGTAATATGACGACTTTTACGCCGGATATTTACTGTTGGAGCGGACGATGCTCGTCCACTCCAATGGGCGAAACTCTACAGAGTTCTGTGTTGGACTCCGCTTCGCTCGTCCAACACCCACTCCACCAGACATTCGTTCAA
>JABIHN010000046.1 GCA_018649625.1 Fidelibacterota bacterium
AAAGAAATACTTCAAGATGACTATTCATTTGAGTTGAAGGAAAAAACTGAAATAAAAGGAATTGGAATAGTTAATACATATATAATAGAATAGCCATATTATACATAATATACATTATGCGAACTTTTTACGATGGGAGATTCTCTTTAAATCGAGCCATATTACTTGTATCCCCCATTAACAATATTGTATCTGTTGTATGCAATACAGTATCTGGCGATGGATTAATGATAGAATCACCATTTTGATTAATAATACCAACTACCATGACATCATATTCTTCGCGAAACTTAGAATCCTTTAAAAGGACTCCTTCGTATTTCGACATATTGTCTAAAGAAATTTCATCTAAAGTTAAATTCATACTCGAATGAATTGGTGATAAGACTGAAATTGAATCTTCTACTTGTGGTTTAGATAAGATTTCAGCAATTCGATGGCCACCTGCTGTATATGGATTTACAACTTTATTTGCACCCGCCCGAATCATTTTTGACTGATTATCATCTATGGAGCATCGACTCAATATAAATAAGTTAGGATTACTTGTTTTCATCGACAGTGTTACGAATAGATTATCTTGATCATTGGCTAAAACAACAGCGACACCGGTAGCATTTTCAATTCGAGCTGATATTAATGTTTCTTCACTTGTTGCATCTCCATGTACACAATACCATCCTTTAGATACAATATGCTCTGCTTTATGATCATCCATTTCAATCACTACAAAGTCTAAATGTTTATTATGTAACTCCTGAGCAATCACTGCACCCATCCTGCCGTAGCCACAAATCACAAAATGGTTTTTTAAATTGGAAATATTTCTCATCATTTTATTTTTCCTAAATTTATCAATTTGAATAAATTCTTCGCTGAAGGTTCGAATTAACACACCAATGCCAGTCACACCGAAAATAATAATAAATACTGATAATATTTTACCTGAATCGGTTAAAGGATGGACTTCACCAAAACCAACAGTGGATAATGTTATAACAGTCATGTAAATACTATCTATCCATGACCAATTTTCCCCACCTAAAATGTAAAAGCCCACAGATCCAAACACGACCAAAAAAATAAAATAAAGAATTATTAGACGTCGTTTATTCATTAATCTGTAGCGTGTGCTTTTTCGAGTTCATTTTAATTGTTAGATCTAACTCTTCATTTCTAAAGTGTAAAAAATTAATTCCAATTCTTGTTATCCAGTTTTATTGACTGTTCTAATGCCATTTATCAATAATAATACCTAATAATTTAGCGTGTTGATTTAACGCTTTGGAATGTATTTATTCTATTTAAATCATTAAGGAATTTCTAGTGTGTCCGGCACTACATCCATTGGCAACTCAATGTATAATGAAGTTCGATAAAATATAGAATCACCGCCTAAATGGCTAATTAAGCCTTCAGGAATTGCTTCCTGCTTAATATTTATATAGGGATACACTTCATAAACCCCTGATGATAAATGAAGGCTATCACTTAAAATATAATAAGTCCAAAGATCAAAATCATTTGCAAGATAATTTACATTTTGTTTTTGATCAGAAATGGTGTTGCCGTCTTGATTAATACCTACAAAATTATAAATAACACTTTTTTGAATATCATGTATTGAATTAAAATATAATCCTGAATAAAAATTTGAACCATCCGATTGTAGAATAAATTTATATGTATTAATTGATATTGATTCATGAGATTCAAGATGGAACGATGTGCTTACAGTATCATGGTTACTCAAAGAAGCCGCATTAAAGTGAAGTTCCATTTCTCCTGATAAAAGCTTTTTCAATTCAAGTGTTTTTATCAATTCCCCCTCAGGAGTAAAATCCGTTTGTTCTGCCGAAAAATGACCATTTGTAAAATATATTGTAACAGAATCCAATAAATAGTTATGGATATAAAAATAAAGATTTACACCACCATTGAATGAACCACTTGAAGTTTGAGAGTTTGATATATCAAATGTAAACCTTCCAGTAGAATCAGATCTGGAATAAATGTCAAACTCTTCGAGCCAGATTGAAATTGGAATATGAGTTTGGTTGTTTTCTGCAAGAGCAACGCCTGTCAATTTCATTTGTTTTGTGTTTGTATCATCCCAGAAAGGATTATTTGTACAAGCAAAAAGAGTCAAAAAAAATAGAATGAATATTCTTCGAATTATTTCCATGATAATCCAAAATTAAGGCCAATTCTTTTATCAAATAATGAAATCCCATTCATGTCTTGTGATACATTATTTAAATTTTTCCCAGTTAAGCTTACAGTTCCAACATAATCTTTAAATATAAGATTAAAGACAATATTTGCATCAATTGTATTAACTGGATCTAATCTAGTTTGCAATTCATTTCCAAAACTATCAATGGACGTTGCCTGGCGATGACTCTCTGAACGATGAATTAAATCAAATTTTATCCATTTATATGTTAAAGAAACGATGTTTCTGACAATTTTATCAGGTTGCATTTGAAAAGCAATTGGGTCTGAAAATATATAATTAGAATAAAAAGATGTAAAATTTAGAAAACCGTTATTAAGCACTAATGAGAATTGGGAGTCAAAACCTGACAAGGATGCATCACCGTAATTAATTGGAAATTGAATCGGCGCGCCACTAATAATGATTTGTTTTATTTTATTCGAATAACGATAAGTAAACCCCGATATATTAATAGAATAATCAACCATTTCATCTTCAGACACATTTTGAATTTTAAGACCCATTTCAATCGTTGTTTTCAGTTCAGGATTTAAATACAAAGAGTAATTATTTAGGTGTCTTACATAATTTGAAAATTTTTCATTTAAACTCGGAAAACGAAAAGCATTCCCTAAATTGGTATATACCATAACTCTTTTAACTGGGTCAATATTTAGGAAAGAAACTGTAAACATTGAACTTGATTCATCCCATGAATCGGCTAAAACTACATCTTCAGTTTTAGATTCAGGAGTATCATTAATGAGACTTTTATTTAAAACAATTTTTGCATCTTTTAATTGAAATTTCTCTTTTGTTTCTGGACGAATTAATTCTAGCGAACCAGTTAAGATTGATTGATACCGGTTGCTACTCATGGTTAAACTGTTGGCAATCCACTTTGAATCTAAGTTATTAAACTCACTGCTCAATTTGATTGTAGCATGGTTAATTGGTTTCTCCAATGCTATTCCAAATCCTTGATTATGATCATTCTTTTGAATTAACGTTGTTAGGGACGATTCATTTCCATTGTTATTTTGGGTAATTGCATATAATTGAATTTCTCCGATTGGAGACTTAGAATAAATTACTTTTCCAATAAATGTTTCCATCGATACAGATATTGAATCTTTTGACCGAATATTATTAAATAATTTTTTATTTTTAAATCCCATAAAACGAAATTCAAAATTCTGAATATATTTAAGTCCAATATTTCCAAATTGTCGATTATGAATTGTGCTTATTTCCGGAAATTCAGACCCAACGTAAGTTTGTGAAAATTGCCCCTTCCCTGCTCCCGTATTTAAAGAATAAGATGAATTTCCAACCGTTACTAAACCATCATATCCTCCATAGTCATACGTCCCAAATTGCTGTGTAAATCTCGCACTATTTCCGTAAGTAATTTTAGGGATAAAGTTTATTGTCCCAGAAGCAGCTATGGATTTATCATGACTTCCCTTTACTAATTCTAAACCATTTAATCCAGAAGCTGAGAAAATCGATAAATCTACCAATGGGTCACCCATATTGTTTATTTGAATGCCATCATAAAGGAAACTTATTTCTTCTGAAGATGATGCTCGAATAGAAATTGATTTTTGTCCAGTCATTGTCTCATTCATAACGATAGATTGTTCAGAAAAAAGTGCATCTCCAATATCATTAAAACCACGAAATGCTAATTCTTCTGCGTCTAAAGAAATAACGCTATTTTTTGTATCAAAAACATCAAACTGGTTTCGACCTACTCCACGAACTTCCAATGATTGTAATTCAATCACATTTTGGATTAAGGTAATAGTTTCCCCATTTTTAAAATCAAGAATTTTCACCTTTTTCTTTTCATACCCAATATGTTGAATAATGAGCACCGAATCACTATCGAGAAATTCAATAATAAAATTTCCATTACTGTTTGTTTGAGTTCCCTGACCCGAAGGTTCAGTGATTATATTTACATTGAAAAGTGGTTTTTCATTCTCATTTATGACAATCCCAAAAGTTGAATTATTTTGAGAAAATAAAAATGCAGAAAATAAAATGAATAAAAATAAATTTTTCATAAAAAAACTGTTATCATCAATTAAGTTATTAAAAAACATCTCTATTGATCAAAAACTTAATCGATTATGGACTTTTTATTGATTTTTACCATCCAAATTTCTTGATGCCTTAAATATTATAATTTTCTGTCAATTTAAAACCGTCATTCTGTAGAATGATATAAAAATAGAGTTTCAATAATTCGACACTCTACTACTTGCTTAAGGTCGAACGAATGTTGATAGCCAAAATTATTCAATAAAATAACTTATTAATTATCTGGTTCAGGATTTTTTTTATCTATAATTGCAGAATATCCCAATAAGGCAACCATAATGACTAATAACCACAAAGTTGCATGGTGATACTGAGCGCTAGAGTAAGTAATTAATTCCACAAATCGGCCAATGAGTAAAGAGATACGGCCCATGACAGCGAATCCGAAAGACGCACCAAAAGAAATCATGAGAAAATAGACACCAACCCGTGTTACTTTTCCGAAATTCCCGGTATGTTCTTTTGAAAAGAAGAAATATAGCAAACCAGTAATGGTACCGACTAAAAGGATTATGTTATTAAAATGTGATGCTCCTAACAGACTGAATAAAGGAAGATCTGAATTAGCCAATGGAATTATTGTCCCTTTAAGTTGGCCAATTACATTTGAATTTAAATATCCATAGGCTCTAAGCCCGGCAGCCATCCCAACAGTATATGCGATTCCCCAACGTGCCATCCAACTTAGTTTTTTAAATAAACTAAGTAACATCATAATTCCCAAAGCAAATGGAATTAAATAAATCATATGAATATCATGGCCTTTGTCAATTCCGCCCGACGGAAATACAGAAGATGAAATCATACCAAAAAAATTATAAATCCCGTACCAAATACCATCAGTATAATGTTCAGAAGGCCATAATCGACCAAATAGGTTGGGTTGGATTTGAGTCCAAAAAAACATAGACATCCAATAGCCTGCGGAAATACCCACAAATAAATGCTCCGCAATTTTGTAAAACGGGTTATCTTTATATAAAAATGAGAAAATTGCTAAAGTTAAAAAAACAGCAATCCAAGCACCGAATATTTCACCAAACATCATAATCTCCTTAATACTTTTTTGAACGATTTCGTTCAATGAAATATCCAATATTTCCTAAAACGATAAATAATACAATCACTAAATGTGCAATTGATTGAGCATCCATACCACTTGTTCCAACTCCCGGAACACCAATTAATGCTTCATATTCAGCTGCACCAGGCATACCACCTAAAATTCCATTAACCTGTCCGGATGAGACATAAGGCATAACTTCATTAACTTGGATAGATGTTGTCCCTGTACTCATAGGGACATTAGTTGGATCTGCTGCATACTGTACCCACTCTATTGTTCCTGGGTACCCAGCCGATGCTGAAAATAGAAAGTCAAAATCTTCGAATTTATAAACACCTTCCATCATAGGAATATCGGTGACTTTTGTTCCTCTAGCATCTATTGTATATAATTTTCTTAGGTTACTTACAATTCCTTTCACAACAGCTTCATTTCCTGGACGAAAGCCTAATAAAACATAATCTTCACCATAGGTTAGATTATATTCTTCACCACCAACTAAATCAAGAGCTTCTTCTGCTAAAAACTGACCATCAGGCCAAAGACAAGTCACATATACTTTATGCTTATTCTTAAAAAGATGCCGTAAAACCGATAAGGTCATTGGATGAATTTCGGGTTTTGTGCTTGGACCATACTCACAAGATAGAAGAACTTTAGAGCCATGTGGAAGTTTATCAATTGTATCATAAACTTGTTGTGTTGTTGGTGTCGCTCTAATTGGTAATCCCATTGGAAAAAAAAGTGGTATTAAAACTACAAATGCAATTACTAAGAAAATCCATCGACGATCAACAGTACCTAGTCTTAAAATTAACTCGATTATAGTTTTCATTTCTATTCTCCGATATATGATTTTTCAATCCCGAGAATATATCGGATTGATGTTGCGAAAATTCCTAAGCCAATTCCCATCATAATTGATCGAGCACCAGCTACATTTGGATATTTATAAATCCATTCTTGCAAATAAGGAAGATAAAAAACACCAGGCTGATCAATTGGCCATCCCATAGATATTCCACCTATAGTCACAAGCACAATCCCTGCTATTACAAAAATTGCAGTGTATTGTTTATTTTTAAAAATAGAGTTAACTGCAATCCCGCCAATTAATATAAGAAGATAGAGTATGAACCAACTCGAAATAAAACTACCTAAAGGAACTCTTCCAAGCATAATAATGATTCCTGCGACAAGAAGTAAGGTTGCTTCAAAATTTCTGATTCTAAACGCTCGATAGGAAGCAGACGCTACGAAAAATGCTAAAAGAGCAAACATCGTTGCTTGCATTGGCGCAAACATGTATGTGAATATCCATTTAAACAATGTTCCTTTGGCTGTTACATGTATACCCCATGCTACATCAGGGTTGCCTTTATAAAAGAACCCAGCAATAATCGCTAAGATAAAACCACCAATTGCAAATAAACTATATTGCCAGCCGCTTTGTTTTCTAAAGACTTTTTGCAATTGCATTTTAAGTAAATTAAATCCACCTAAAAAAATAGCAAAACTGGCTAAAATATCATACCATTGGGTTGCATCATCGTCTACAAATGATTTAATGTTTGGTTCATCTACGAACCACCCAAATAATGTTAACGAACCGATGACGGCTACAATTAAAATTGGGATTTGTCTTTTCCAAAGCATAGAACTGTTCCTTATTTAACAGTTAAAAAATTAATTATACTAAAATCGATTACGCCACTATCATGAAAAAAGCGAAGAACGACACCGATCAATAAAACAGCAATGACAATTAATTTTATCATATCCTGGCCTTTAATACCCCCAATTAATTCGGGCTTTTGGGATAAATAAGCACTCGCTGCAAAAAATTCTTCACCAATTAATGTATAATCACAAGCTGTTACAAAAAATGGGATTTGAGCTTGAGATGCTGTACCGGCTATTTGAATCGCTCCAATTGAATTACCTGTTTCAGCTAGAATAAGAGATTCAGCATAAAATTTTCCCATATACAAACAAGCAGCAGGCTTTTCTCGTACCATAATTCCATTTACACCTGCAGCAAAAGCAAATTGCTCATCGGTTAAATAATGAACCATATCATCATGAAACATGTCTGGTCTTCCTTCCATTAAATATGATTCTTTACACGCTTCTTGGGCTGCTTTCATCACAATTGCTCTTGAAACGGGCACGTTTAGTGTGGTTTCATATCGAGCAGTCATTTTTGAGACATGCCCAAGTACGATGACTCCAGCAACCGTTTCAACTTGATCCATATCTTGAATTCCGGGAACAAATAGTACAGGTTTACCCATTTCTGTTGAGCGACCAACTGCTTCCTCGACAGCTTTTAATCCGGGAATATCTCTTAAAAAGATTTCTTCTCCTCGACGTGCTTTTCTTATAAAAAACAATAAAGTGCCCGAGAATAGCATAATAGCTGCAAACATTACTATACGCTCAGTAATAAAATACGGATGACCAATAAACCAATATATTAAAAATGAAATGCTAATCCCCCCTGCTCCAATTATAAAATCACGATCATTCATGATTATCTCCATTATTATTTTTTTCTTCTGTTTCAAAAGTTTCAATCATTTGTAGTAATATTTCTATATTTTCGGGTTCTTCAAATACCTGAACCGTTCTATAATAATTTTCAGACTGTATAAAGGCGTTCAAAATTGGACCAAAAAAAATAAGTGCGTGACTACCAAGTAATGCAAGCGGTTTGGTCGTTTCTAAAAAGAAAATAGCTGGTGTAACAAATCCCGATTTTTGAATTTTTTTTGCAATCCGATTTAAAAAAGCACGATCTTGTTCGGTATCTGACATCAAAACTGAATCCGTATCAATACTAATATCCCCAATGATTTTATTCACTATAGACATTTTAATCTACTTCAACCATTTCAAGATTTGCTCTCGGAATAGTAATCGCTTCATCACCTATATTAACTATAGCGACTCTCACCATCGTTTCTGATTCCATTTTCTGTAGCTCAGGTGGTAAACTAATAACTTTACCCATTTTACCAAAATACGGGGCACGAATGACTCGAACAAGACTATTCTCTCCAATTCCTTTTTCACCTGATTCATATAGAGCCGAATCGGGGATTTCGCTCTCTTTTAACGGAATAACAATTTCAGGACGAATAACTCCTGCTCGAATTTGTGTAGCACCATTAATAGAAACAAATTTACCATGATGCTCATTTAGCAGATCAAACGTTCTTTTACCCATCTTAATGTTACCATAGCCTTCTGTCAACACTAGCGATGTAACTAAATCTTCAGAACCTGTAATTGCAACACCTAGAACATAACCTAAAATTTCTTCAAGATCGTAATAATTAAATCCGCCAACTACAACACCGGCAATACCAAGAGATAAAGCTTTTTTATAAGTGGCAAGGCTAATAAATGACCCTCCAACAACTATTTTCCCTTTATGCGATTCGTTCAACAGATCTGCTGTCAATTCCTGCTCACGATTTGAAACAACGATTTCCATATAACCACGGCTTTCACCACCAATCCCAAAAATGCCTTGTATAAATGCAGCATCAGCTTCTACAATTACACCTTCTTCTGGAATAATTTCCTTTACAGTACCAGTCATATATGCGTCAACTTCAACTGGAATTGGGGCATCACGCATGACAATTTGTCCAGTCACATCAGAAATCGATTCAATCGTCCCATCAATAGGTGATTTTACATCTGTTTTGAAAAAGCCAAATAATCCTTCTGTTTGTGCTATCATACTCCCTTTATTCACAATATCACCTTCTTTTACTAACATGGCATCCAATACATCTGCTGGTCCAATATTTAATAAATTCGCAACCTTAACCATTTGAACATTTCCAGGTAAGTTTGTTGTTGCAACGATTTCATCAGGCTTAAGTAAATCTCCGACTTGCTTTGTAACAGTTCCCTTAATTGGTAAGCGACGGTTCTTTTGGACTTTAGAATGATGTAATACTTTAAGTCCCGGAGTGTATGCATGAGCCATTAGTTATTTACCTCTCGATGAACCGGATACTCGTTTACAGCATCTGACCAATTTTTCAGTGCTCCTAGTCTCTCTTCGGAATCAGTAGGAATAGTAATAGGTCTATCTCTACCATCTAATATTATTCCCACCACGCCTCCATAAATTGTTGTTTCGATAGTTTCACCTTTTCCTGCGCCAATGTCCATTTTTTTTCCTGGTGTCAATTTTGCTTTTATTGGTTCATAGGGTACTTCAATACAAAAAAGTTCATCTTTTTTAAGATCATGATGAATAGTTGATCCATCTGGCATTATTAAGTCTGCCTTAAGGACTGTTATTCCATTTTTTGATTTACCAACTGGTGTAATACAAGTTCCCAGTCTAACTAAACAATCATTATGAAATACTTCCAAAGCTGCAATTCGGGCTTCTTCCGCTAAATCTTCTTTTTCTATGTTGGCTAAAACACCTAATTGCGGCATCATAAATATAGAATCTACAGCAAGTTGAGTAATCCCCTCAGGCATGAAAGCATCAATAAGCATTCGAGTAGATTGAGCACGTCTTGGCGCATGGCTCAATACTCCTCCAGACCCAACTAATAAGTCCAAATCCATCATGTTAACTAACGAATTTCCAGAGCTAGATTGATCAAAGGCATCCGAAATTGTTCTCTCTTTTTGAATCCCCTTCAAACTAGTTGCGAATTCTTTGTGTTGAATAAATGAAAGCCTTAATGCTTCTCTAGCAATAGCTTGTTCTATAAATAATTCTTCGAGTGATTGCGGAACTGTCGTTGGCCGAATCATTTTATTACCAATTCGATTCGTTAATTCTTTTTGATTAATATCAAATGGAACCCAACGTAATACATTCTCTAAACCTGCTTCGGCCAATACATTACAAATAGAATAACTCATTCCCAAATTTGCACTGACTGTCCTATTGAATTTACCTTCAAATACAGAGAAAATATCTGTGGTCGCTCCACCAATATCGACGCCTACAACAGTAATATTCTCCTTTTCAGCAATCATTTCAATTAAAGAGCCAACTGCACCTGGCGTTGGCATTATTGGTGCATCTGTCCATTCCATTAATTTTTTATACCCTGGTGCTTGTTGCATCACATGCTCCATAAATAGATCGTGAATCTTATCACGAGATGGCTCCAAATTTTCTCGTTCTAAAACTGGGCGAATATTTTCTGTAATATCTAAATCTACCATATCACCTAGAGTATCTCGAATCTGATCTTGAGCTTTATTATTGCCTGCATAAATCACAGGAAGTTTATAATTCTGCCCTAAACGAGGTTTTGGATTTGCTGCATGTAGGATTTCTGCTAATTCTACAACATGAGAAATAGTACCACCATCAATTCCACCAGATAATAATATCATATCAGGACGAAGGTCTCTGATTCTTTTAATCTTTTCATGAGCAAGTCGTCCATCATTAGATGCCATTACATCCATTACAATTGATCCTGCTCCCAAAGCAGCACGTTCAGCGCTCTCACCAGACATTGATTTTACAACACCAGCAACCATCATTTGAAGCCCTCCACCAGCTGAACTAGTCGAAATATAAATATCTACACCTTCGTCTCCATTCATTGGTGATACAATATGATCCCCATCCAGTATTTTACGACCCGCTAATTCCTCTATTTCCATAACTGCATTAAGGACGCCACGGGTTACATCTTCGAAAGGTGCTTCAACAGTCGTTGGCGCTTCTCCCCGATAAGTTAATCGATATTCACCATCTATTTTTTGTATAAGGATGGCTTTAGTTGTGGTACTACCACAATCTGTAGCTAATATTGATTTTAGTTCCATTAAAGTTTTTATATAAAGATTAAAAATTCATCAAAAAATGAACGTAAAGATAGGTTATTGGTGTGGCAAATATCAAGGAGTCAAACCGGTCTAAAACACCTCCATGTCCCTGTAAAATTGTGCCGCTATCTTTTACATTAGCATCGCGTTTTAATAAGGACTCTGCAAAATCACCAATTTGTCCAAATACACCAGCTATAAAGCCGAATATTATTGTGTCTTTCAAAGAAAAATAATTCCCAAGCCACTCTTGATGATAAAATAAATAAAATACACTCATTGATGCAATTAACCCGGCAATAGAACCAACCCATGATTTGTTAGGACTGACTCGAGGAAATATTTTTACAGTTCCAAATTTGGTTCCAAAAATGAACGCTGCTGAGTCACAGGCCCAAACAGATAGAACCAATGCTAAAGTTAATTGGCTTCCCATGAATGTGTCAAATTGACGAATATCAATTGCAGTTCCGAGTAAAATTGGAACAAATAAAATTCCTGCCATGGTTACAGATATATTTAAACCAGAATTCTTTTCGTTGGAGAATAATTCCCAAATAAAAGTTAAGAGAACAATTAGAATGACGCACCCAACCATTTGATGCCCTGTGATTATAGGCTGAGAATAATAAAAATCCGCTATAAATGCTGCACTACACATTCCCACCCAGCGCAGAGGCTTAGTACCTTTTTTCTCCATCATATTATAAAACTCACCTAAGGCAAATACGATACATGTTAAAATAAAAAAACTATAATAGATATCACCTTTCCAAATAAGGAATAACCACCCTGGAATCCCCAACGCATTAATTAAATTTCGCCCTTTGAACATGTTCATTTTATTCCCTTAGACTTAAACCAACACATCTATTAAACCTTGCTCGACTGTAACGTGAATTGGTGTGCTTCCAATCATTTCACCATCAATATTCAAAATATTATCTTCCTGTGGAATAATAGAAAACTCTTTTACTTGACGATAGTCAACCAATGGGTCACCAACATGAGCACCACTAAATAATTTTGGAAATAGTCGTAACAATTTAAATCGACTCGCTTTTCGAGCTATTATTAAATCAATCATTCCATCATTTAATTGAGCCAAAGGTGCCATCATCATTCCTTTACCGGTATGAATAGTATTACAGCCTAGAATGAAACCATAATCACCTACAACTGTATTTCCGTCTATTATTAGTTTAGCTAATCGTTGTTTTCCCTTCATCACTTCAATGATAGATGCCACATTGTATCGCTGCTCACCCAGCCAACGCATTTTTTCAGCTAATAAATTAATATCAGTTGGCAATCCCCAGCCGACAATATTGAAGCCATATATAATTTTTCCATTTGCATCTACTTTAGCAACATCAATAGGGCGAAGTCGTCCCGTGAGTATTCGTTTTGCCGCATTCTCAGGTTCCAAACAATCTAGATCGTGCATAAATGAATTTCCAGTACCACCAGTTACTAAACCAATTGGCAACTTTCTTCCATCAGGACGTGTTAACATACCATTGATAATTTCATGCATGGTACCATCACCACCTATTGCACAAAAACCATCATATCCCGTAAAATCTTTTTCTCGTGCCATTTCACGTGCATGACCAGCATATTCAGTTTCTAAAACAGTGAGTTCAGCATCTTTATTTTCAAAAATTGGTTTGACTCGATCTAAAATGCCAATTCCTTTTTTTAATCCACCGTGTGGATTAACAATCATAAAATATTTTTTCATTTTGGTTTCTCCCTATGTTGCATGTAGGATCCATCTCCCCATTCCATGACTTCAATTTTAACATTTGTAGTGCCCTGATTTATAAAATCTAATTTTTTTGCGGCACCATAAGAGCAATCCAGTATCCTTCCTTTCACATAAGGGCCACGATCATTAATTCTCAAAATCAGTGATTTTCCATTCGCAATATTAGTCACACGACACACAGTTCCCAACGGTAAGGTTTTATGAGCAGCAGTGACACCATACATATCATACACTTCTCCATTTGCGGTGAGTTTACCGTGAAAATCTTCTGCATAAAAGGAACTAACTCCATTCATCACTTTTCGATGACTTTTCTTTTTACTCCTACCTTTAACTGATGAAGACTTTGAAAGAGATAAAACCTTACTCTTTTTTGAGCTAGATGTTTTAGGTGTACCAGTTGAATATCGTGGCGCACTTGTACAGGATGCGAAATAAGTTAGGAGAAAACCTAAAATGAATATTTGAATAACAAAATTATGTTTCATTAACTTGCCGAATTGCTTCATAAAGTACTATTCCTACGCTTGTTGCAAGATTTAAACTTCTAATATTTGTATTCTCCATAGGTATTGTGCATGTATTTTCCCAATGACGTTTTAAGAAAGCTTCATCAATCCCTGCAGTTTCACTACCGAAAACAAGATAATCCCCATCCTGAAAACGCTGTGATGTATACGATTTCGAAGATTTGGTGGTCAATAAATGGAATGTTTTCTTTTTTATTAAATTTTCACAATAAGCATCCAAATCCGGAAAATATTCCCAATCAATATAATCCCAATAATCTAGCCCAGCTCTTTTAAGCGTTCTATCTGATAGCTCAAAGCCGAGTTTCCCTACGACATGGAGTCTTGTATTGGTTGCACCACAAAGTCGCCCAGTAGATCCTGTATTAGGTGGAATTTGTGGTTCTAATAAAACAATTGTAAACATATTATAGTTTATAATTTATTTTAGGAATACAATAAGGGTCAAATACTAATGCTGTTGCCATACCAAATAGAATTGCACCAGCACTTTGCAAGGATCGAACATGCTCAATAGTCGAAATTCCACCAGTTGCTATAATTGGAGTATTAAATTGTGAAAATAATTTGACCATCTCTAATGTGCGGTTAAAAAGCGCTGGTCCCGAAAAGCCTCCAGCATTCATTGAAAAGTTTTCAGGAATTACATGAACGTCAGATGGTTTTTTATAATGTGTATTTCCAGTATTTATTAAAATGCGATCAAACTCTAAACATATTTCGCCAATTTCTATTAAACGTTCATTTGATAAGTCTGGGGAAATTTTAATTGATATTGGTTTATCAGTGAATTCTCTAACCTGGGTCAAGAGTAACTCTAGTTCATTTGGGTTATCACCAATAGTTTGTCCATTTACTGTATTTGGGCAGCTGATGTTCAATTCATAAAAATAAGAGTAAGGATTTTCAATTAGAGCATTTTCAATTTGAGTTATGATATATACATACTCTGAAGCTGAATCTCCGCCAATACTGATTCCTAAAGGTCGGTTAAATTCCTGCAAATTAATATCAGATAAAGTTTGTTTGAATTTTTCTATGCCGGGTCCTGGTAACCCCATAGAGTTCAATAAGCCCTTCTCATTTTCCAAAGAAGCATCTTGAAGTCTTGGTCTATTATTTCCAAATCTAATATCTTTCATAATTGTTTTAAAAGTCACACTACCCAATCCCATCCTCATCCAAATACTTAAAATGTCATAGTCAGATTTAAACGATGCTGCTATTAAAGGAGATGGAAACTTTAACTCAAAAAGTTCTATTTGATTTTTTGCTGGTATTTTAAAATCAAAAAATGGTTTCCCAATAATTGATATCGAGCTCATGACTGAATCGCCAATCTTTACTGCAGGCTCTAAATCTTTTGGAATAAATAATATTGATTGAATGAAATATAGAGTTTTTGTGACTATAAATCTTATAAGACGATACACATAAGAAAAAATGGTCGCTCTCAATTTTCTTCCTGAATAACTTCTAATGAATCTTGAGGCAATTCGATAGAAGATAATACAAGTTGCAATGCTTGAATTCGGGCAACTGATTTATCGTATTGGTCAGATCTGGGGTGATTTTCTTGAATCCATTCATAATATTTCATTGCGCTATCAATTTCAGCAATTTGATCATAATAATAACTTATAGTGAATGCCAATGAAGGAGCTAATTCGCTACTCTCATTTAAATCAAGGGCTTCTTTCATTAATTGAATCGCATTTTCAGGATTATTAGTAATCTGTGTTTCTGCGAGTTTATACATCTCTTCTTGCTCGTTTATTTCAATAGTGACCCCTTCTTTTAAATAAGCTGTGTACTCAGAATTAGGATATGTCTTCTCTAGCTGTTCTTGAGCAATTGTTGCTTCCAAAGAATCACCATTACTATCAAACATAAATGAAATTGCAAACATCGCTTTAGCATGAAATGGTGATTCTGGATAATCTGAAATAATAATTTTCAGATAGGAAATTCCTTCGGCGTTTCGGTTAAACTTGAAAGATTCTAAATCTGCCAGTTGATAATATAGCTCTGGAATTGATCTGTCAGGTATAATCACAGATACACCCATATCATTTGAGTCCGTTTCAGATGATACTAAACTTGAATCTATGGACAACAATTCGATATGCTTTTCTAAATCTTTTTCGGCTTCTTGATAAATATCAATAGCTTTGCTTTTACTTTTTGCTATTGGTGAAAAAAGCGATTTACTGGATTCTTTTGAAACTAAATTGAAATAGTTTTTCGCTTTATCAAGATCCCAATTTTGAGAAACGTTATATTGCCCAAGTAAATAATAAGCTTCTGCAGAAACAGGTGTACGTTGATATGTATTTACAATTGATTCTAGTCGAGATTCGATATCTTCAATTTCATTTTGCTCTCGATATAATTGAACTAATTCTAATTCTAGATTTCCTGCGATTCCTTTAAATTTATCATCTGTTAACATACCTTTAATTTTTCGTGAGGCAGATCTATATTTTTTTTGAATTCTTAATATTTTCAAAACTTGTAAGTGTGCTGTTTCTCCTTTCTGTTTTGAAAGAGAATGTGCAATTACATTTTTATATCCATCCATAGCAAGTTCATAATTTTCACGATTAAAAGCCATTTCTGCTAAGCGACCATAAATAATCCCTTTTTGATCTCTATCTTTAGTGAGCTTTGCCCCTTCTAATAAATAAGCCATGGCTTTTTCAGGTTCTTTTAATTCTGAAACAATTTCGGCAAGGGATAAATAACATTTTGATTGAATTTGCTTATCATAAGATACTTCAAGTAAATCAGTTAATTCGTTAATGCCTGTTTGAGCATTTCCTTTTTTCCATTTGCACAAAGCCCGCCAGTAATATGCGTCTTCTTTTTGTTTTTCGTTCCCTTTATCAATAATTATTTTTAAATCATCCAATGCTAAATCGTAATCTTTGCGATAAAACCTAGCTTTTGACATGAGTAGGATGGCATCATTTCGAAATTTAGAGTCGGGATAATCCCCTAAAACTTTATGACATTTTTGAATTGTTTTACCATATTTATCCAATGCAGTGATGGAAATTGATTCCCCTTCTTTCTGTAAACGGATTTTTTCTGCTTCGTCATAATACTGTTGAGCGTTATAGAATGTGTTAAAATATGCACATCCACCGAGCGACAGAATTAATATAGCAATACTGAGAGATTTTAGATATAATTTGGGGTTCATTCGACAAGAAATTTACTTATTTGATTTCATGTTAAAACAAAAATAATTTAGTGAGTATGCAAAAGATATTTATCAATATATTTAGTCTCCTGTTCTCCCTATCGGTATTAGACGCACAAACCGAAGATGAGCTCCAATCATTTGGTTTTATTAATATAAAAACAGACAGCATGGAAGTTCCATTTTTTATAGATGGGTTTTATGTAGGCACTCACCCAATGAAAGGGCCAGTTCCTGTATTGCCGGGTTTTCATGAGGTCAGTTATATTCCACCGGATATTCAAATTGAAAAAATTCGTCAAAATTTAAGTGAAGGCATTAAAAGAGTTTATGTTGCTGAAAATGATACTTTAGAAGTTTTTCTCTTCTATGATCATTATTTATCTCAAATCGAATCAATGCAAAGAGAATTGAAATTGCAAAATTATGTTGGTCTATCTTTGGTTGGTGTATTACTTTATGTTATTTTGTCAATATTTTAAATCTCATATTAATTCATTACAAAATTAACTGTAATTTCTTTTCATGTTAAAACACTATACTTATGAAAATGGGTTCAAATATCGCCCAAATTACAAATGGCCAAAAGATGGTTCTGAACAAAATTGCCCTAAATGTGATGAAGCTCTAGAACTTGTGGAAAATTCTGAAACATACTTTGGAAAACCTTGGTGGTGCGTACCTTGCCAATGGCAATTTTCAGAAGAAGATTTAAATAAAACTGTAGAGTCTGTAAACAAGAAATAAAAGTTTATGACTCAGATATTGGTGGTATGAGACTCTTAATATCATTCATTACCCATTCAGCAACTGTAATATCATCTAAATAGCCATAGATTGGGATGATATCAGGAATTTCATCATTTTCATCAACAAAATATGTCATGGCAAAAAGAATTTTTTTCACAATTAATTTTGGAAGGTCAGGATTCATTTCTAATACACCCATGAGCAATGCCATATCATTTATTAAATTTGCTTCAATGATGTTTAGATTTCCAGAATCCAAAATGTTTTTTAACTTTATACCCAATAATTTAGTAATAGATGTTGTATGATTTACATCTATATCTTCTATTAAGGCAAGGTATTTAACTTTATCATCATCTGTTAATTGAAATAACTTAGGATCTGTCATGCATGAAAATTCGAACACTTTACCCAAAAATACAACGACAATTGAAACTGAAATGGAAAATAGACTTAAAGCAAACATGACTTTAAGCCATTTTGAAGTGAAAGATTTTACCGGCCGTCATTTAAACCATAAAATGCACGATGGTGGCTTTCACTTAGAAGTTATTATTATTTCTAATGATTTCGTTGATCAATCACTTGTCCAAAGGCATCGCAAAGTTTACGAAGCAATGGGTGGACTCATGAAACATGAAATTCACGCGTTAAGTATGAAAACATTTACTGAAGAAGAATGGGATAATCAGTAATGGCGTGGTTTAGTCGTAAGGACAAGAATCAAAAAAAAAAAAATTCGCCAGCAGATATGTCGCCTATAGAAGCTGTGACACATTTATGCGCTGCAATTCAATTAGCCGATGGTCAAGTTGATTTTGAAGAACGACAATCTTGGATTAGTACAATTTCAAAACTTTTTCCTGAGTTCTCTGAAGAACGTGCTGATCGTTTTTTGAATGAAGCGAATCAAATATTCGGACAAAAATCAAACTCGGAAAAAATCAATTATATAACTAATGTTTTAAATAGACTCAAAACATTACTCAGTTCCGAGCAAATTCAACTTCTAGGACCAAAAATATCAGAACTAATAGAAGCTGATGGAATTGTTATGACTGCAGAAATGGAAATCGCAAAATTAGTAGAAAAACAATTAGGGATAACTATTTTGGTTGATGAAGATTTATAATAAAATTTTGAATAAATTGATTTAGATAATCATCTAGTGGGAAGGTACAGTAATTTTCCCCCGAATATTTAAATAATCATAAACCTACCACATTCAGACTATAAACCGCATACCCACTTAGCAGGCG
>JABIHN010000047.1 GCA_018649625.1 Fidelibacterota bacterium
ACTTTATAGGTCATGTTTTCATTCACGGAATTTTCATAAGTAAGATATGCTCTTTTTAAATTAAATGCATTTATACCTTCTTCGCTTAAGTCGCTTGTATGATCGAAAAATATCTTTCCACTTGTTTGTCCACCCGCAAAAAGAATCGTAATAAATAAAAAGGTTAAACTTATAAATGTGCTTGTTTTTTTCATGGATATTATCCTTCCTTTATATAATCTAAATAAATCAAAATGCTTCTAAATTTTGTTTTAAGCATATTAAAAATTACATAAAAAATATCAAAAATCATCTTAGAAACAATTTTATTGAACGTGCGTGTAGCGTAAAATTGGGTAATGAAACTCAAAGACAATCAACCGTTTTGTCTATAATTAAATGAGCCGTAGCGGATCAATATATATCTTTTTAATTCTCTTTGTCGTTGTTGGGATTATAATGGTGACCTACGAAAAAGCTGTTGATATTTCAATCGATTCACGATTCACTCCAATATCTTCAAGTCCCTTACCAGAAAAACCTACCCGGTACTTTGGAGTCGTCTCTCGTTATTCTCCTCGTGAGATTTATGAAGGCTATCAGCCGATTATGGATTATTTAAACCAAAATACTTCTTTTAATTTTGAACTTAAACTCTGTGAATCATATTTAGGAACAGCAACTCAATTGGCACAAGGAGAAGTGTCTGTCGCCGCACTTGGGAGTTTAATTTATATAACCAAAAAAGATACCTTAGCCTTAGATATTATTTTACAACCCTTAAACAAAAACGGTAAAAGTACTAATCGAATCATGTTCGTTACTCAAAATAATACGGATTTAAACTCCTTAGATGATCTTCGGGGAAAACGTATTGTACTTCCTTCGAAAGAGTCATTAACAGGTCAATGGGCGCCAATATATATTCAAGAAAAAACCGGCTTAAAACAAGATGACTTCGAAACTATGCATTATGCATCTCATCATACAATGGTTGCTGAATTGGTATTACAAAATAAATTTGATGTTGGTATTATCAAAGAACCTGTTGCTGAAATGGCAAAAGAAATGGGTTTGGAAATTTTTCATATTGCTCCGCCCCTCCCTACAAGTCCAATCGTGGTTTCAAGTAAAACCGATTTGCAATTAAAAGATGAAGTAATAGCAGCATTTACTGCTATTGATGTAAATCAAGCAAGTATGATAAAAACATTAGAAAATTGGGATGAGGAATTCTCTCATGGATTTCAAAAAGCTGTTAACGAAGATTACAATATTACAATCTCAGTGTTAAATGCTATTAACAAGGCGAAAAAATGATTTTACCCGATTCATTAAAGGGGCGTCTTTTTATTGTATTTGGTTCATTGTTAATTGCTGTGTTAACCTTTATTTCTTTACTGGTTTTTCAAGAAATAAAGGGACTTGTTCTTGAAAAAAACATGGAAACCGTTCAACAAATTGC
The DNA here is from genome assembly GCA_018649625.1 of Fidelibacterota bacterium. Classification (GTDB taxonomy): domain Bacteria; phylum Fidelibacterota; class Marinisomatia; order Marinisomatales; family UBA1611. Next base: position 1,445 of record JABIHN010000047.1, read on the forward strand.
CCATACTGGAACTATCCCTTTGGTCGATGCGATGTTAAATCAATCTATGGGGAAAATCCTTCCCATCGGCCATTTGAATCGAACACTAAAAAAATTACGAAAAGAGTCAGATAAAAAAATCTACTACGCTATTTTTGTAAATCAATCCATGGATTTGACTTTTGCCCACAACTCAGATGTCGATTGGTCATCTATTTCTGATTCGCTCCAATTTCGCCACGGTTTATCCAAACAGAATGGAAATTGGGTCGCAGAAGTGGTTGAACCCGTTTCTATATCCACAAAAACGTGGGGCTATCTTATCTTGGGATTTGATGCAAATTCGGTTCAAACAGAAATAAAACAGATTTTGTTTATGATTTATTGGGTTATTGGATTTATTATTATAGTAACACTTTTTGTAGTAAATGTAATCTCGGAATGGTTAACACGCCGCCTAAATCAACTTGGAAATGCAGTAAAACAGTTTAATCTGTACCCAAGCGAAGAAAGCCTCCCTGAGGGCGATGATGAAATTGGCCAACTAGCAACAAACTTTGAACATCTTCGGCGTCGCCTTATTCAATCCAGACAAAAGATAAAAGAGTCAGAAAGAAATGTTTTTCATGCAGAAAAACTGGCTTCTATTGGCCGCTTGGCTGCTGGAGTGGCTCATGAAATAAACAATCCGCTAACTGGTATTCGATACTCCATTAACAATATATTAGAGGATGATTTGGATGAAAAAGAACGGAATGACTATTTACACCTTATAGATGATGCCTTAAAAAATATCGAATCTGTTATTGGTAAATTGCTTGGATTTTCTCGTCGAAAAGGGAGCAATGACTCTGAAACATCAATTAATGATGTGGTTTTAAGCGTACAAAAGCTTTTGAATTATTCAATTAAATCTAAAGAAATTGATTTTGTGATGTCCCTTCAACCTTCTCTTCCTAACATACGTTGTAATGCGCATTTACTAGATGAATTAGCCATGAATTTGATTATGAACGCCATTGATGCTTCTAACGTTGGTGGAAAAGTTGTTTGTTCTACTGTTCTTGATAATAAAATGATTTGTTTTTCCGTAGAAGATTGGGGACACGGCATTAAACAACAAGATATATCAAAAGTCTTTGACCCCTTTTTTACGACTAAAGAAGTCGGAAAGGGAACGGGTCTTGGTCTATATGTTGCACAAGAAATTGTTGTAGGGCTCGGCGGAGAAATAAATCTTTCTACCCAAATAGATTCTGGCACTAAATTTATGATTCACTTACCCATAGGTTCACAATGAAAATATTATTAATTGAAGATGAAAAAATTCTTCGCATTTCATTAAGTAAGATGCTCCAAAA
>JABIHN010000048.1 GCA_018649625.1 Fidelibacterota bacterium
GATATGGCTATGATGATTTTTACTAGGAAAATTTTAGCGGATAAAGCTATCCCCGTTTTTAATCATGGAGAAATGAAACGCGATTTCACCTTTATAGATGATATTGTATCCGGGACTCGAGCGGCCATTAATAAAAATTACAAATGTGAAGTATTCAATTTAGGAAATCATAAAAGTGAACAATTAATGGATGTTGTTTCTTTGTTAGAAAAGAATTTGGGGAAAAAAGCAGAAATCAATTTTCTTCCAATGCAGCCTGGAGATGTTTCTGAAACTTTCGCTGATATTTCTAAATCTGAAAAAATGTTGGGATATAAACCAACAACAAGTGTCGAAATGGGTGTTGAAAAATTTATTAACTGGTATAAGGATTATTCTGTCTAAATAAATTTTAAGTCAGTCTTAAGAAATAACTGATAAAGAAATTTTGAAATTAAAATGGGTAATTGTTAACAGATACTTCATCTCAAATTATACCGAAAATCTTCGGTAAAAATCTATACGTAATTTTACTTATTAAATATATATGGTATTATAGCAGTTAATATTATAAGTTAAAAGACCTAGTTATCCGATTATAGGTTGAACTGATAATTCTTTCATCAACCTTTGTTGTTTGTTTACAATTGTTAAGAAAAATATTATTTATGATAAAATTATTAAATAGAAATCGTAAAGTAACATTAATGTTCATTGATTCGATTACAATTTCTTGTAGTCTGGTTGGGGCATTTTTTTTAAGATTTGATTTTATTATTCCACCTGAATTTGGGGACATACTTTTATATTGGATTCCAATGTATGTGGGAATTCAATTACTTTTTTTTAGTTTTTCAGGTTTTTATAATGTTATTTGGCGTTTTACAAGTTTATGGGAATTGCTTAATATTATTAAATGGGTTTCTATTTCTTGCGTAACAGGAATTGCATTAATCGGACTATATCAAGGCATGCAAGGGTATCCTCGTTCGGTTCTATTAATATTTTACATTTTAAACGTTCTTACTGTTTCTGCTAGTCGAATTTCGGTACGTATTTATTATTCACATTTTCATAATAAATTAAAAAATAAAAATGAAACTAAAACTAAATTATTATTATTTGGAGCTGGTAAGACTGGTGAAAAAATTGCTCGAGAAGTGATTCAGACATCTTCATCGCCATTTAAAATTGTTGGATTTATTGATGATAATTCTGATTTACGAGGTGCTTCTCTACATGGAATCAATGTTCTAGGAACGGTTCATGATATAAATAATTTAAATATTCAATTTGATGAAATATTAATTACTGCACCCTCCGCGACAGGGGATCAAATGCGTAATATAATATCAGCATGTAAATCAACTGGAAAGCCATATAAAACTGTTCCAAGTTTGATTGAATTAATTGATAAAGATGTTAGTTTAGCTACAGCTCGAGATGTATCGTATATAGATTTACTTGGCAGGGATGAAGTAACACTGGATATGATATCCATTGAAAAAATGCTTTTAGGTAAACGGATATTAATTACAGGAGCTGGTGGTTCAATCGGTTCGGAACTGGTAAAACAATGTTTAAAATTTAATCCATCTGAATTGATTTGTTTTGATTGTGATGAAGAAAAAATATTCAAGTTTACGCTTCAAGCTCAAAGCATTAGATCTAAAACTTTACTTAAACCTGTATTAGGATCCGTGCTTAATAAAAAACATTTAATAAAGGTTTTTACGGAGACTCGCCCTCAAATCATTTTTCATGCAGCAGCTTACAAACATGTTCCAATTCAAGAATTACATCCTTGGACAGCAGTATCTACAAATGTCGGTGGAACTCTAAATATGATAGAGCTTGCTGATCTATATTCTGTTGAAAAATTTGTGATGGTTTCTACAGATAAAGCTGTAAACCCGGTTAATGTAATGGGTGCAACAAAACGTGTGGCAGAAAAATGTATTCAGTCCAAAAATGTTGATTCAAAAACTCAATATATGGCTGTTCGATTTGGGAATGTGTTGGGAAGTTCTGGGAGCGCTATACCAATATTTGAAAAACAGATTAAGGAAGGAGGCCCTGTTACAATAACCCATCCTGAAATGACTCGCTTTTTTATGTCAATTCCTGAAGCATCCCAATTAATTTTACAATCTGCTTCGATAGGGCAAGATGGTGAAATATTTTTATTAGAAATGGGAAAACCGATTAAAATTGATCAAATGGCACGAGATTTAATTCGGCTTTCGGGCTTTGAGCCCGAAAAAGATATTCCGATAATTTATACAGGATTGAGACCTGGTGAAAAGTTATACGAAGAATTGCAAACCAATGATGAAAATATTTTACATACAGATCATAAAAAAATTATGATTCTTATTAATAAAAGACAAATTGTGCCTTGGATTGAATTAAAAATTATGGTTAACGAATTATTAAAAGCTGGAGAAACTTTAGAATCTGATAAAATTCAAGTTTGGTTAAGAAAATTACTCCCTTACTATACACCAAGAACACCAATGCTTTCGTCAGATGGCTACAGCTCGACTATTAAAGGTGAAGCATAATAATTTAAATCTTGAGTAGTTTTTGCTGTTTTAATCTATCATACAGCAAATTCAATCAATAGCCTTTCAAAGAATCAGTGATTGGTATAATACCTAAATTTTTTATCGTTTTTTTCATTTTGGATAACTATAGTTTCTGAAGAATAAAACTCGGTTGCTTTTAATTTTCCATTATTTAATGTAATATTTCTTCCTCATAGGATTTTGGAACCTACCGTATCAAGTGTAAATTATTTCATGAAAATAAAAATAAATTGGTTTAAAACCTGTCTATTCTGTATCGCATTTTTTTCAATTTCTCATTTGAACTCTCAAGAAATTCCAAATGAATTTCAAGATAATTCGACGCAAAAGGTATTAATTGACGCAGGAATTAATTGGGAAGAAAATAGCCTTTTTGGGCCAATTCGATTTCAATCTATTCAAGAGAACCAATCTATAAAGTTTCAGAATAATGATTTATTAAATATCCAAACAAGAGTTGGAATTCATTCCCTAAACAATTCCATGGCAATTTATGGGTTTGGCCATTTATCTTATAAAAAATATTTTTATGCATATCTTTACCCACGAATTGTAAATGATCCAGATGCATTCATAAGGTATTCTGGAATTGCACGTGATATTACTCGAGGTGGATTCAGTTCAGGTGAAACCGATTTGTCTGGAATTGGATTCCAAAATGATTGGCTTAGTCTTCAATTGGGTCGAGGTCGAGAAAACTGGGGTGCAGGCAATCATATTCAACTTGCATTAAGTGAAAATTCACCCGCTTATGATTATGGTATGTTGGGCATGGATTTTAACAAATTAAGAGTAAAATATATTCATGGATTTTTAGAAACGGATGAAAGCCAAATTAATCGATATATTACAGCAAGAGGTGTTGAATGGACAAATAAAAAGTCATTATTAATTGGACTTTCGGAAACGGTTATTTATTCAGGCGAAAATCGCTCCTTGGATGTTGGATATTTTAATCCTATTTCAACACATTTGGAAATTGAACTCAACGACCGTTTAAATAGAGTCGGAACAGGGAATTCAAACGGTGTTTGGCAACTATCCATCGATTGGCTACCCATGGAGAATCTTCGAGTTTCAGGGAATATATTATATGATGAGTTTACCTTGGATAAAATTCAATTTGAAGAAGGAAAGGAAAATGGAAAAGCTTATTCAGCACGAATTGCTTATAGTCCTGTTAGGTCTGATAACACCATTCTAACGCTATTTTCATCCGTAATCCATGTGGGAACACCTACATTCAGACATGGTTCGGGGTTTAATAATTTTGTGCAACGAAATAATCCATTAGGGTGGAAATATGGGAGTGACGGTCAAGAAATAAATTTTGGAATATCCTATCATAAGATACCCGATTTGATTGCTCAGTTAAGTTTTGGAATGAGAGAGCTAGGAGAAGAGAGTATAATTAATAGACCTTATGATGCTTACTTTGATTATTTAAAAGGACCATTCCCAAGTGGAGAAGTAAAAAGCATAAATTTTATTCATTCAAATATCAAATGGTGGTGGAAACCGTATATGATGGTTTTAGGTGATATTGAATGGGAAAGTGAAAATTTAGCTCTAACAATTGGGCTAAATATTTACTGGCCTAAATCGTTTAGTCTCTAATCTAGTTTATCTTGATTCAATAATTTGTCTAATTTAAAAGAAACTAAATTATCATCTGAAATTATATTTCAAGGACGATTGTTGGATGTCCGAAAAGATGAAGTATTACTTCCCAATGGAAAAACAAGCACTCGTGAATGGATAAATCATCCCGGAGCAGTTTGTATCATTCCAATTCTACCAAATGGAAAGATTGCTCTTATTCGTCAATATCGTTATCCTGTACAATCTGAAATGATAGAACTCCCAGCAGGTAAATTGGATAAGGGAGAAAAACCAGAAAAATGTGCCAAACGAGAATTGATTGAAGAAATAGGATATCGATCAAATAAATTGACTTTCCTAAGCCATATTCATCCAGCTATAGGATTTGCGAATGAAAAAATGTGGATATTTCTTGCTGAAGATTTAGAAAAAACAGAATCCAAATTGGATGAAGATGAATTTATTGAACTTATTCCTACAAATCTTGAAAATGCTTTGGAAATGATTTGGTCAGGTAAAATTACAGATGTAAAAACAATCATTGGGCTTTTGTGGGCAAAGAGATTCTTAAAGTGATAGCAGGAAAATATTATTTATTCACCAACAAGCAATGATACCATCTATATCTATAAAGAAAAAAGCAAATGAACTTGGGTTTGAAAAAGTCGGGATTTCAAAAGCTGAATCTACACCTAAGGAAAAAGCGAATCTTGAAACCTGGCTAAACCAAAATCATAACGCAACAATGGAATGGATTGTAAAAAGAAAAAATGAGCGGGGAAACATTCATACATATTTTCCAGAAGTGAAATCAGTTATATCTGTAGGACTCAATTATTATGTTGGGAAAGACCAGTCTGATCTTAAATCTGATTATAAAGTATCAAATTACGCTTGGGGTGATGACTATCATGATGTTATTAAAAAACGCCTTTTTCAATTATTAGGGTGGATTAAAGAATCAAACCCCGATGTAAAAGGAATTGTCTGCTCGGATACATCACCTGTTATGGATAAAGTCTGGGCGCAACGTGCTGGACTTGGATGGCAAGGAAAACATACAAACTTAATTACAAGAGATCATGGTAGTTGGTTATTTTTAGGCGAACTTCTACTCGATATTGAGTTGGACTATGATTTATCTTTTGATGATGATCTTTGTGGAACTTGCACAGCTTGTGTTGATGCTTGTCCCACACAAGCGCTTAATGAATATCAAATTGATGCAAGGAAATGCCTTTCGTACTTAACCATTGAACATAGAGGTGATTTACCTGATACCGAAGGAAACCTTCATGGTTGGATTTATGGATGCGATATTTGTCAGGATGTTTGTCCGTGGAATGAAAAATTTTCAAAAATTTCTAATATTCCAGAATTTAAAGTGCGTGAAGAAATAATGAATTGGACAAATAAAGATTGGCAGAATTTAGATGAAGATGGATTCCGGAAATTGTTTAAAGGGTCTGCGGTAAAGCGTACAAAGTATGTTGGGTTAAAAAGGAACATAGAAAATAATGTTTCATCCGAATCCTAAAATAGGGATTTCAATACTCAATCTATTTCTACATCAATTGAACCAAGCCCCACAGAAATATTTCCTATGATGGTCGGACGATCATCTATCCATTCGCGACTTATATATTTATTCATCCCGTTAGACATTAACCCATCCACATCCACAGAACTCAAAAATGAATAATCGACTCGGAGTTTAATATTTACATTTTTGGGTAATATTAATTCTAATGATCCCAATCCAACATCAATAGAAAGGTCCATGTCTTCTTGGAATTTTCCGCGAAGATCAATGGTGGCTGAACCAAGCCCCACATCAAAATTGAATTTCCGTGTGTTAATATTTCCTAATCCATATCCGTTAAAATCACCTAATCCACTAGAAATGCTTACGCGTTCACAGGAAATTTTATTGGATGATTCCAATTCAAGTTTTACGTCACTCAATCCACAATCCAATTCAAAATAGGATAATGACATATCTGTGAGATTAATATATGCTTCCCCCAATCCAAAACCCAATTCCAATTCTGTAGGAATTCCTGTAGCTAATTTAAAATCCATCATATTATGTGTTTTATCATTGAATTCAAAATTGTCAAATGAAAAACCATCATCACAACATTCAAAATCCGCGATTTCACCACTAATTGATAAAGATGCTTTTTTGTTATTAGAGTTAAAATCAATATCAATTTCAGTATGATTAGGGTTGTACTCAATTGTACCTGAGACTATTTTGGGTTTATCATTTGGGTGAATATTGAGTTCTCCAAGACCAAAATTCAACTCCATTTCTAGTGACTCAAAATCATTGAAATCGTATTTGTAATAATCCCTGACAGAGTTATCTTCAGTTTGAGCAATAGAAATTGTGATTGTAAAAAGAAGGAGTAAGTATTTCATAATCATCTTCTTAGAAATTAAGGTTTAAACGAATAGTTGTTTCAATTGATCCATCATTCCCAAGTGGTTTTGCAAAATTGAAACCCCAATCAAATTCATTTTTATCATCCCATCCAAATCCTATTCCTGCGGATTCTAACCATATATTTTGGTGAGTAGAAATATAGTCAATATCTATAAAATTAGGAGAATTAAATGCCATTCCTGCGTCATAAAATAGCTTAACCATGAACCAACTCTGAGTGAATTCTTCCATAAATAGTAATTCGGTATTTACCTGAGCCATATGATTCCCAAGCTGTGCTTTATAAGTTTGGGCACTGACTGAGCCCAAACCACCAATCCCAAATTGTCTAAATATTGGAAGAGATTCAGAACCCATTCCTAAGATGAATCGATTTCGTAATACAAGGCCTTCAGAGATTTCCCAGTTTGCTATGGCGATTTGAGTCATTCTGAAAGTTGGTTTTGAAAGTAAAGAGTCTGATTTTGTAATCATTTCTGCTTTTGATAAAATGGCTAATCCAGTGGAAAAAGGCGCATAAGATGCAGTCCTAAATGCAATGATACCTTCTAAATATTCTACGTCTGTTTTGTCCATAAGTGGGTTATCCCTCAATTCACTTTTATTATTGCTAAAACTCCCAAAACCTTGATCAACCGGAATCTCACTTTGTACTGCTCGAACAAATTTTCCCTTTAACTTTAAAAAAGAAAAATCAAATCCAAAACCCAATTCCAATCCTGTTTCATCCCAGCGATCATAAAAATCCTGTCGTCCAAAGATCCCAGCCAGCGAATTTTCCCTTTCAGGAAGTCTTAAATCATCATCGGTTCGTACAGTTTTGAATCCACTTGCGAATAGAGTTGCAGATCGATTTTTTAAAAGAGATGTTTCTAGCGTGGTTCGACCAATAAACTCATCAGAACTAAAGCGATACCCTAGGGAAAAACTTAATCGAATCAGAGATTCATTCCCGCGATCCCAATTCCAATTCAACGGGACAAACCGCAATCCTTCATTTCGATTATATGAAAAAAGATCAAGGTGTGGGTGAACCCAACCATCACTATGTCGCTTTGAGAAAGTTGAAATATTAAAATTCGTTTCTCCTGTTTCAGCTGTGTCAGAAAAAGTTTCTCGATAGATGAGTCCTTGTCCCATACTTGCTTCAATAATTTTCCCATTAATCTGTGCACCATCTTCCGTTTGCACCTTGCCGCCAATGACAACAATCTTACCATTAATGACACCAGTTGGGAAAATATGAACATCACCACCTATGACAGTAATCTGGCTTTCTACTGTTCCATAAACATTGAGTTCACCGCCTAATATTCGAATATTTTTATTCATTATCTCTAATGAATCAATTACGACGTCTGCATAAAGTCGAGTTTCATTTGTAGTTAAATCGCTTGAGTCACTTAAAGATGTATTAAGACCAAAAAGAAGATTTATTGCGAAAATGGTTATGATGAATTTCATAATCTAATCCTGTTTAATAGTTATGGTTCCTAACGATGCACGTAAATGCAAGGGAATAGTCCCGTTTTGAATTTTTCCAATACCTGTTACTCGATTTTCAGTTGAAGAAATGGTTAAAGGAATATCAGAGTTCAATTCTTGAGCTGTACTGGTTCCAAATATTTCAGCATTAATGTTTACGGGTAATCCTGTGGGAACCCTAATGAAAATATCTCCGGATCGTGTATCCAAATTGAAGCTGTATTCTTTAATAGATGAATCATAAGATAATTCCATTTCAATATCACCATTTGTTGTAGATGCATTAACAGTTCCTATTATATCATCAGCATCAATGTCACCACCAGAAGTATGGCAGTTGAGTGATCCTGTAATTTGTCTTGCATCTATATCACCGTCTGAAGTTGTTACATCTACATGACCTTTAATATTATCTAAATCAATTTCACCTCCAGACGTCATTGCTGTAAGATTAGAAGAAATATCTTCTGCAGCAATATCACCACCAGATGTACGAATATTTATGGATTCACCCTCAATATTTTCCAAGGAGATAGAACCACCGCTTGTTTGAGCATCAATATTACCTGTTAAATGAAGAAAATATAAATCGCCACCAGATGTGGAAGAATTGAAATGTCCATCAGAATTTTCAATTGCAATATCACCACCAGATGTATGAACTCGTATTAATCCTTCTGTGCCAGAAACTTCAATATCTCCACCAGATGTACGTGCTTCAATTCGTCCCATCATATTTTTTAGCTTCATATCGCCACCACTGGTAGTTAAAATGGACTCGCCGCGAATATCAATCACGGCAATATTCCCGCCTGACGTTTCAAGATTTAAATTAATATTCATTGGCAATTTCAAGTCAAATTCTGTTTCTAAATCTCGTTTATAACGCATCTTTTTTTTAGTTTTGATTTGAATGAGTTGGTCGTCCTGCAAATGATAGACTAAAATAGTTGAACTTTTCACCAATTGTTTTGCTTTTTTTTCTGTGGTAGATCTTATTTTTCGAGTGATGGTAAATTCAGCACCGGAACCAGAATGAGTAGAAACTTGAATATCACCTTCAATATTTTCTAATAATAAAGTATAAGAACCATCATCTGGAACTGTATCAAAACGATAAGTTTCTTTATAGTGATATTTGTTATTTCTATCTTTTTCAAATTCTTCAAAAATCTTTTGTCCATAAAGGAAAGATGTTAGTTGAAATAACAATAAAAATCGAATCATGATTTAGCCTCCACACGAAAATCAGTGTTATCATGTAAAAAGGTTCTTAATAATTCTTGAGCACGATTTCTAATAAAGTCATTTTTATCCAAAATGCTTACAACTTGTAGAGCCGGAATCATAGACTCGTTAGGTGCTAATTCTATAATACCCATTGCCGAGAGTCGAACTGCTTCATTCTTATCTTCTAATAGAACTTTCATACATACATTTTGAATGATTTCCTCAGGGGCGTAAGTAGATAGCATTCGAATAGATTTAAGACGAACTCCAGGATTAGAATCGGTTAATAGGGCTGATACTAATACCATTTTTGTTTCATGATCGGGTTGAGTGTTTTGGAGTAGCTTAACTGCTTTCAATCGCTTCCCCGGATTTTGATCGTGAAGTAAAAGATAGAAAAGTAGGTTTGATATTAATTCATCATTTACTGTACCGGATAATTCGAAGTCTTGCTTTGATTCAACTGCAAATCGAATTCGGTCATCATTAAACCCTTTATCGGCAAAATTGATTTGACCTAACTGGCCAATTTTTAATAATTCTATTATATCTATTTCTGGATTATTCTGTGCGGGGTGTTGAATCGTTTTCATTAAATATAAACCCAATCCAAAAGCGACAGCAACTGATGTAATATTTATCCAAATTGGTGTGGGTATATTAATCAACTCTTTAATTTGTTTCCAGAATCCTAAGTCTATTTTTGTCTTTTTAATTTCTAATCCATCAATGTTAGCTCGAAGCAAATTTCGCTGGGATTGAAGCTCAAACTCTTGGGAGATGGGCATCTTTGTTAAGGATGTTATATTCAATGTCATTTTTAGCGAATGTACGTAAAGCTGAAGAGCTTCATTGTGGATAAGATTTTTTTCGAATTTGGATTTTTCTTTATCGGTAAGCAATTCAAGTACATATAGACTTGCGAATTCTTTCATATAATCAGTTAAAGAATTAGTCATAACGATACTCCTTAAGCATAGGGCGAAGTTTTTCTATGGCACGGAATAAATATCGTTTCACAGTGCCATCAGAGATATTCATAATGGCTGAAATTTCTCGAATTTTCAGCCCTTCATAATGTTTCATAACAAATACTGTTTTTTGTTTAATTGATAATTGATTTAATGCCTTTGTGACAGCATGATTGACCTCATCTTTATCGATGGTTAGAGTTGAGTCGTTTGAAATATTGTGTTTTGGATTTTTTTGAAGATCAAGCGACTCCTGCTTCTGAAGTCTTAAAGTCTTTTTTTTGAAGTTAAAAAAAGAATTTACGGTAATGCGATAAAGCCAAGTAAAAAATTCACTTTCTAAGCGGAATGATCCAATAGATTTATACGCTTTTATGAAAACCTCCTGATAGAGATCTTCTGCATCCTGCATATTTCGTGTCAGTTGTAAAGCTAAAGACATAACTCTCTCATCGTGAAATGAAACCAGTTGGTGGAATGCTTCTTTATTTCCACTTTGAGCTTCAAGGATTAATATATTAATATTGTTTTTCAAACTTTGGTCAGGCTATAATGAGTAAGACAAGATAAATAAGAAAAGGTTGCCAAAGTTTATATAAAAAAATAGTTTAATAGTATAAAGATAAAAGCCTCGTCCCTTGAACTGGTCTAAGGGCGAGGCTTTTCTTTGAAATTTAACCATGGATGATGTTAACTCATCAATGGTGACGAAATGTTATAATCCGGTTTCACCCACCGTCTTTTTAACAGCGTCTAGAGTTTTGTTTAATCCTGCTTTTTCATCATCTGTTAGTGAAAATTCTAGAATTTTTTCTACGCCACCAGAACCGATTACAGATGGAACGCCGATGAAATAACCATCAATTCCAAATTCACCTTCACAAAGTGATGCACAAGGGATTACTCTTTTTTTATCACGAATGAAAGATTCAGCCATTTCGATTGCAGATTGTGCTGGAGCATAAAATGCTGATCCATTTCCGAATAGTTTTACAATTTCGCCGCCAGCAACACGAGTTCTATCTTCAATCTCTTTTATTCTTTCAGGAGAGATTAAATCAGTAACAGGAACGCCACCAATGGTCGCTAATCGGGTAATTGGAACCATAGTGTCACCATGACCACCTAGAACCATACAGGTTACATCTTGAACGGAATACCCTGTTTCCATAGCAATGAAAGTTCTAAAACGTCCACTGTCCAAGGCACCAGCCATTCCGATAACCTGGTTTTTAGGGAAACCTGATACTTTATAAAATGTATAAACCATTGCATCGAGTGGATTAGAAATAACGATTACAAATGCATTGGGAGCTTGTTCTTTAATATGGGTTGCAACATCTTTCATAATTCCAAGATTAATTCCCAATAAATCTTCTCGGTCCATACCTGGCTTTCTAGGAATTCCTGCGGTGATGATAAAAACATCAGTCCCTTTTACATCATTCCAGTCTGATGTCCCAGTGATATTGGCATCATAGCCATCATGTGGACGGAGTTGCATCAAGTCTAGAGCTTTTCCTTTGACCATTCCTTCTGCTTGAGGAATATCAAAAATGACTATATCACCTAATTCTTTTTGAGCTGCTAAAAGGGCAAGGTTTCCACCAATTTGCCCGCCACCAATCATTGTTATTTTTTTACGTGCCATAATATATCCTTATTTATAAATGAAATAAAAAACCCCCCGATATCGGGGGGTTGAATTTAAGGTTATGTAATGATAGTTACAATCTTTCGACTTCGGCCTTTTCGACCAAATTGAACAATGCCATCAGCGGTTGCGAAAAGTGAATCGTCATTAGCTCGACGAACATTCATTCCTGGATGGAATTTAGTTCCCCGTTGTTTTAGTATAATGGTTCCAGCCAAAACGGATTGACCATCTCCAACTTTGAGCCCAAGATAACTAGGATTCGAGTCGCGACCATTACGGGAACTTCCTTGTCCTTTCTTATGTGCCATAAGTTATTCCTCTTCTTTAACTGCTTTTTTGACTTTGGGCGCTGCTTTTTTTGCAGGTTTCTTCGTCTTAGTAGCAGATGCTTGAATTTTTTGAATTTCTACATCGGTAAACCATTGTCTGTGTCCGTTTTTCCGTTGATATCCTTTACGTCGTTTCTTTTTATAGATGAGAATCTTTTTTTCTCGTCCATGATCAAGAACAGTTGCAGTTACGGTTGCACCAGAAACAGTAGGTGTTCCAATTTTTGTGTCTGTGCCGTCATGCACAAGCAAAACACTTTCAAAGGTTAATTTTGTACCTGCGTCACCCACTTGAAGTGGGACACGGACACGGGCTCCTTCGATAGCCTTAAATTGTTTTCCTGATATATTTACTATTGCGTACATTTTCAATCTCCATAGAGCCGGCAAAGTTACTAAGCTGTTTTGCCCTTATCAAGGCTCATTTCATTTGTTACGTCTTCATTTTTTTTGCCTTTTAAAAACTTAAATTCGCCACGTGAGAGTGTTATATCCTCGACGATTTTTAAATGGACAAAATTTTGCCACATAAGTCCACGTAGGATATGTTTCTTTTCTCCATTGAAATATTTTGCATTATCAGGGTGAAGTTTAAGTTGTAACCTAAGTGAACGATGTTTGCTTTTATAGCGACGCAGCCAATGATCAATCCTTGTAACTAGAGTCTCTTGAGAAATTATTCTACCAGACCCATGACATGTTGGACATTCTTCGCTCATAGAATCTAACAAGCTTAATCGAATTCGTTGACGTGTCATTTCCAAAAGACCAAATTCTGTTATGGGAGCCACAGCAACTTTTGCACGATCTTTTCTTAACTCTTTCCGTAATTCATTGTAGACTTTTTTTCTATTTGCTTCATATCGCATATCAATAAAGTCAATTACAATTAAACCTGACAAATCACGAAGTCTAAGTTGTCGAGCGACTTCTCGTGCTGCTTCCAAATTAATTTTTAGAGAATTTTCTTCATGAAGTTTTTTGCCAACAAAACGACCACTATTAACATCTACCACAACCATGGCTTCTGTTTTTTCAATAATTAAATATGCACCACTTTTTAACCAAGCTTTTGGTCGCATTAGTTTCTCAATTTCAGGCTCAATACCAAAACTTTCGAAAAGTGGTAATTTTAATTTGTAGAGTTCGAGTCGTTCTAGAAGGCTAGGGGATATGTCTTCTAGATATTTTTGTGTCTTTTTAAAAAGACGTTTTGAATCAATAATGATTTTTTCAACATCTGGCGTTAATAAATCCCTTACTACACTCGATGCAGTTTCAAGATCTTCATAAACTAGGACAGGAGATTCCTCTTGACCTGCTTTTTCTTCAATTTTGTTCCAATTTTCCATCAACTGTGAAAAATCATTTTCAATATGTTCTTCGCTTTTTCCTTCTGCTACAGTTCGGATAATCACACCCATCTCATTTTCGCGGAGACGTTGCGCAACCTTTTTTAACCGTCTGCGTTCAAACTTATCCCAGATTTTTTTAGAAATTCCAATATAATTTGCATTGGGAACCAGAACAAGGAATCGACCAGGTAATGCTACTTCTGTTGTAACACGAGGACCCTTCCCTGCAAAGGGTTCTTTAATAATTTGAACATAAATATCTTGGCCTTTTTTAAGATCAACTTCTATATTATCATGCCTGTGACTTTGGTGTTTTCCATTTTTATTTCGTTTTGAGTTTGATTCTTCAACAATAAATTCATCCGAACCAATTTCAGAAAAGGGGAGAAAGGCATTTAATTCGTAGCCCACATCCACAAATGCAGCTTGCATTCCTGGGAGAACATTTTCCACTTTTCCTTTGTAAACATTCCCAACCATTCGGTGTTTATCTTGTTTCTCAACATAAACTTCAACCAGTTGGCCATCTTCTTGAATCGCAATACGGGTTTCCCCCATGCTTTCATTTATAAAGATTTCCTTCTTCATTATATTTGTACCTATATGCTATACGATGCTCGTCAATGAATAACAAAAAAATGTCCTAGATAAAATCTTAGGTTTACCGACGAGGTCGTTTGTTTTTTTAATATGGGGATTTAAGAAGGAAGGAAATTTTGGCCCAAAAATGGGTGATAAAAATTGTATCAGTAGCGTCAGAAAAAGTATTTAAAATTTTGAATCCTTCATATCCCCGCTATGCTAAAAATACAGGATTTTATATGTTCTATCCAAGAACATAAACCGATACTTTGTATTAAATTAAATACATGGTGAAATTCATTTAATTGCTTTTTTCTACCACACTTTTTGGCTTCATCTAGTCCAAATCAAATTGGAATTTGTACAAATGCAGTTGGTGAAGTGATTCGATCTGGAAATAATCGATCAGCTAAAATTTGTAAAGGTGATTTTGTTTATAGTGGTGATATAATACCTAAAAGAAATGGAGCCTTTTTTTCTTAATTAAATATTAAAGATAGAAGTGTAATAAAATTTTATTAAAATTAAGTTGTTAAATTAATTGAAATTCTTGAAAGGAAATCTATGAAAACAGAAATTAATCTTTTTGGTGGACGTGTTAGTTGTCTATTTAAAAAAACAATGAATAGCGTGAAACTTTGTTTATTAGCTGAAAGTTTTGGGTTAGTGGATACGCAGATTATTCATCCAGCTACAATTACATATGTAGATATCCCAAGAGAACAAAAAATAGCCAGATGGTTTTCTGATGGGTTGGTACGATTATCTGTTAGGCTTGAAAATCCTGAAGAATTTATTTTTGATCTAGAACTAGCATTGAAGGGAGCGTAGTGCAATGAAGCAGGGGCCATTAGTTGATAGAGATAATTTTCATGATGCATGTGGGACAGGTTTTGTTGTTACTTTAAACGGAAAACCCGATAAGCGTGTTTTACCTTCAGCATTACAAGGGTTAAAAAGATTATCACATCGCGGTGCCACCTCCGCTGATGGAAAGACAGGCGATGGATCGGGCATTATGACAGATATACCATCTCGTTTTTTTAAGGATATATTGAGTGGTGAATTTGATTTTTCGATTTCACGGTCCAATAGACTAGCTGTTGGAATGGTTTTTACTTATGCAAGAGAACAAAAATGGTTAGAAACAATTGTTAAAACAAAAGCAGATGAATTAAATATATCTTTGATTGGAATTAGGAATGTACCAACAAATACGGATTATTTAGGCTCTATTGCAAAACAATCTAAACCAAAAGTATTTCAATATCTTTTTTCAGTGAAACCAAGCAGTGAAAAAAATGTTGAAACGAGGTTGTACCAATTTAGAAAGTTGCTTGAACATGAAATATCAATCCATAAAAAGAGAAGTTATTTTTGTTCTTTATCATCTAAAACAATTGTCTATAAAGGACTCATGTCATCAGACCAACTTGATAATTTTTACCCCGATTTATGCCACCCAAAATTTGTGGTAAGAATGGCAATGTTCCATGAACGGTTTTCTACAAACACTCAATCCACATGGGAAATGGCTCAACCATTTCGTATGATAGCTCATAATGGTGAATTCAATACAATTAAGGGAAATCGATTATGGATGAAAGCTCGAGAAAATGAACTCAAGTCTAAATTTTGGGGTAAAGACTTAAAGTCATTATTCCCCATTATCAATTTTAAAGGAAGCGATTCACAAAGTTTTGATCAGGCAGTAGAATTTTTAACCCGAAGCGGTCGGAAAATTTTTCATAGTCTAATGATGTTGATTCCTGATCCCCATTTTTATAATTCAAAAATGAAAAAATCTTTAAAGGATTTTTTTATATATCATGAAAATATTATGGAACCATGGGATGGGCCAGCTGCTATCGTATTTACAGATGGGGATGTCATCGGTGCAAAAATGGATAGAAATGGTCTTCGGCCTTTACGATACTCCATTACAAAATCCGGTTTAGTAATTATGGCTTCAGAAGCAGGAATAATGGATATTGAAGATGATGATTTATTGGTGCATCATCATATGGCATCAAGTGAAATATTTGGCGTTTCTTTGTCTGGAAAAAGAATATTACGGAATCATGATATAAAAAATAAAATAGCCACAAGCAGAGCTTTTTCATCTTTAGTCAATAAAAATCTCATTACTCTAGAACGAAAAAGCGACAAGAAAGAATTCAGTCAATTTCATCTCCCAAAAAGCGGTTTTGATAAAAGGCTTCGAGTGGCATTAGGTTGGTCAAAAGAAGATTTGACACGATTTTTAATTCCAATGGCAACAAGCGGAAGAGAACCAATTGGTTCCATGGGTGACGATACGCCATTGCCCATGATGTCTGAAATTGGAAGACGCTTTTATGACCATTTCAAACAGATGTTCGCTCAAGTAACAAATCCTCCCATTGATCCTATTCGCGAACAAAAAGTAATGGCTTTATTTAATTATATTGGTAGTGAAGAAAACCTCTTAAATAAAAACCCAAGATTTAAGGGAGCTATGCGGACATTGAGCCCGATTTTATCACCACTAGATTGTACCAGACTTGCGAGTTATCAAAAAGAATTTCCACAGGAAAAAATATTTTGCCACTATAGAAATACGAGTGATATCCAAGGAAAATTAAAACGTATTCGGTATAAATGTTTAGAAGCAGTGAATAATGGCTCAAAAATGATTATTCTGAGTGATGAAAACCTTGAAGAACATTTATTACCTATTCCAATGCCAATTGTTGTTTCAGATGTACATCATTTCCTAGTTAAAAAGAAAGTTAGAAGCAAAGTTTCAATCTTATGCTATGCAGGAGATGTTGTTGAAGATCACCATATAGCAGTATTAGTAGGGTTGGGTGCAAGCGCTATTTATCCATATATGGCATACGAGTTAATTAGGGAACACTTCAGAGATTTCGATTGGGTTGAACATTTGTCAAACTATAGGTATGCCCTAGAAAAAGGTTTGTTAAAGATAATGTCTAAAATGGGAATTTCTACAATCAACAGCTATCAAGGAAGTATGCTATTTAATATAATTGGATTGCATGAAAATATCGTAAATAAATATTTTTCATCTCTAGATGGACATTTAGGTGGGCATACATTTAAAGATATTCATACCATATTAATGGATAGGAATAATAATGCTTTTCAATTACCAGAACCTGCCTTTGTGGAAAAAGGTCTATTTCGATACAGACGTAATGGAGAATTACATGGTTTTGCGCCAATTCACTTTAAATCGATTCATCAAGCTATTCGTCAAAAGCCGACTAAGGAATCAAAAGAAGTTTCACCTGTTTATATACGAGATTTATTAAATGTTAAGTCTAGTCGTAAATCTATAATCAAAAATCAAGTCGAGGCTGTTGAATCCATTTTACGAAGATTTGGCTCCGGTGCCATATCTTTTGGCGCGATTTCAGATGAATCTCATCGTGAATTGTCTCGCGGGTTGTTTCTTGTAGGCGGTAGAAGTAATACAGGAGAAGGGGGCGAAATGGCTGATCGTTATAGCTTAACTAATCCTGACAAAAGCATAAATTCCTTTGTGAAACAAGTTGCGAGCGGCAGGTTTGGTGTTTCATCTGAATATTTATCAGCTGGACAAGAAATTCAAATTAAAATGGCTCAAGGGGCCAAGCCCGGAGAAGGCGGACAACTTCCAGGTCATAAAGTTTCATTTCAAATCGCAAGCGCACGATTTGCTACACCAGGCATTCCATTAATTTCGCCTCCACCTCATCATGATATTTATAGTATTGAAGATATAAAACAACTAATTCATGATCTAAAAGAAGTGAATCCGCGAGCAAAAATATCTGTAAAACTTGTCTCTCAACCCGGAATTGGAGTTATAGCATCAGGTGTAGTAAAAGCAGGCGCTGATATTATTCTTATTTCGGGGGGTGATGGTGGAACGGGTGCTAGTCCCTTAACATCGCTTGTGCATACGGGTTTCCCTTGGGAATATGGTTTGGCTGAAGTTCACCAAACATTAAGCGACAACCAATTAAGAGATCAAACTATTTTACGAGTGGATGGCGGATTAAAAACAGGAAAAGATATAATTATTGCGGCCATAATTGGAGCTGAAGAATTTGATTTTGGAACATCTTTACTTGTAGCGCTTGGGTGTGTAATGGCACGTCAATGTCATTTAAATACATGCCCCGCGGGTATTGCAACGCAAGATGAAGCATTTTTAAAGAAATTCAAAGGTAAAGCAGAGCATGTAAAAATATATTTAAATCATGTTGCAAATGAAATATTGGATCATTTAAGCCAATTAGGATTTCTTACATTGCAATCCATCATTGGAAGAACAGACTTGTTATATTTAGATAAAACAAACAAAAACTATATCCAAAAAAAAGGAATAGATTTATCTAAAATAATCAATCAAGAGAACAAGCAGGGAATTCCATTAAAGACTGAAAAGAAAATCCAATTTATTGATCACCGTCAAAAAAAATCAATTGATGAAAGTATTTTAGATGAAGCTAGAGCAGCATTATTAACTCATGGGCATGCAGTAATTACAAGGCAAATACAAAATAAAGATAGATCGGTAGGTACAAGGTTGTCTGGAGAAATAACATTTATTCATGGACGAGGAGGCTTTAAAGGTGAAATTCAATGTTTAGTAGCGGGAGTTGGAGGCCAAAGTTTTGGAGCTTTTTTAACTGATGGTGTTGAATTACGGCTAAAAGGGATTGCCAATGATTTTGTTGGTAAAGGCATGTCTGGCGGTAGAATTACCATTCGTATGCCTAAAGAAGTTCGATCTCGAAAAAAAGAATTTACCGTCATGGGAAATGTTGCTTTATATGGTGCAACGGGAGGCTCAATGTACGTAGCAGGAAGATGCGGTGAAAGATTTGGTGTTAGAAATAGTGGCGCATCTGCTGTCGTAGAAGGGATTGGGAATCACGGGTGTGAATATATGACTCGCGGTGTCATTGTAGTATTAGGTGAAACAGGAATGAATTTTGGTGCAGGCATGACAGGAGGTCTTGCCTTTATTTATTCAAAACGTAAGTCTATTTCCACATTCTTAAATGAGGATTTTGTATCGGATGAACCTTTAAATAAAAATGATTATAGAATGGTCAAACGATTAGTAAGGAATCATGATTATCATACACGATCAGCCATTTCGAAAAAAATATTGAAGGAATGGAAAAGTGAAAAACATAATTTTTGTAAAATCATACCCCACGCCACAGGACATATTGATTTTGATAAAATCTACAATGAAAATATAAAAGATAGGCTCGGAATTTATTTAAACGAATAAAGCAGAAAGAAGAAAACTATGGATAAACATATTATCGCCATTGGCGGTGGTGGTTTTGGACGAAACCCAAATCATCGAAAAATTGAACAATATATTTTAGACCAAACTGGGAAAGAGAAACCTAATGTAGTATTTATTCCAACAGCGAGTGCTGAAGATAAGGGGTATATAGTAAACTTTTACTCCTGTTTCTCAAAATTGAATTGTGAACCGTCTCACATAACTTTCTTTCAACGAACTCCCAGACTGGATGGTATTATTAATAAAGCAGATGTCATATATGTAGGTGGTGGGAATACAAAAAGTATGCTAGCTGTATGGCGAGAATGGAAGTTGGATAAGCTTTTATTAAAGGCATATAATAAAGGGACTATTTTATGTGGTGTAAGTGCTGGCGCCATTTGTTGGTTCGAGCAAGGAATTACTGATTCTTGGGCGAGTAATCTCAATACAATGGATTGTCTTGGATTCATTCCTGAAATGGCTTGCCCACATTATCAGGAAGAAAAGGATCGCCGACCTGACGTTCATACCATGTTGAAGAATGGGAAAAGTGGTCCCGGTTGGGCCATTGATGGCGGCGCTGCAGTTCATTTTAAAAATGGAGATTATTTTAAATCAATTCAGTTTTATTCTGATTCATTTGTTCATTATGTCTCTTGTAAAAATGGAGAAGTAACGGAAAATAAAAAAGAGATGACTATCTTATCATGAATAAAGTTGACACATTTCAATTTTGGGAAGATATATATTTAAAGGATGATGCTGGATGGGATTTAAATGGAGTTACACCTATTTTTGATTCTCTATTGGATGAATTAAATCCAGGGAAGGTTTGCATCATTGGCTGTGGTAGAGGATATGATGCTGTACTATTCGCTCAAAAAGGATTTGAAGTTACAGCTGTTGATTTTGCACCATCAGCTATTAACTCCGTAAATAGTTTAGCAAAAAAAACAGGCGTTATTGTTCATACGATTCAAGACGATATTTTTTCTTTAACACCTGAATATGCAAACACTTTCGATTTCATTATTGAACAAACATGTTTTTGCGCCATTCATCCCACACGAAGAAATGAGTATGGAAAATTAGTAAAATCCATCTTAAAACCAGGGGGAAAACTTATTGGACTTTGGTTTCCATTGGATAAAAAAATAGATGAAGGTGGACCACCTTGGGGCACAACTATAGAAGATGTGAAATCCATTTTCAATTCTGGTTGGTCGATCGAAAAAGAAGAGTTTCCATCTTTATCCATCACGCCAAGAAAAGGTCGAGAAAAATTGATTGTTTTTAAAAAAATAATTGATTAGCTCTTTTTGCACCATCCATTATTAAACTAAATTTTATGTTATGAAAACTAACTTACATCTAGCCAAAGATGCTGCCATTGAAGCTGGCGCACTCATTATGAATTATTATAAAGCTGATTATGAAATACGGGATAAAAGCTATCATAATCCTGTAACCACAGCAGATCATGCAGCAGATTCATATCTGAAAAAAGTATTAATGGAAGCTCGCCCAGACTACGGGTGGCTCTCAGAAGAAACAGTAGACTCCCCTAAGCGATTAGAAAAAAACCGTGTTTGGGTAGTGGATCCACTTGATGGGACAAAAGAATTTATTGAAGGGGTTCCGAATTTTGTTGTTAGTGTGGGTTTAGTCGAAAATGGAATTCCAATTGTAGGCGTATTATTCAATCCAGTTACAAAAGAATTATTTACTGCAGCTAAAGGGGAAGGTGCACATTTAAATGGCAAATTAATTCATTGTATAAGCAAAGACGCAGTTTGCGATATGGTCATATTAAATAGTCGTTCTGAAACTCGTCGTGGATTATGGGCACCTTATGATGGTACTTTTGGTGAGCTTCGTGCGATTGGTTCGGTGGCCTATAAATTGGGTATTACTGCTGCTGGAAAAGCAGATATATTTGCATCACTTCGTCCTAAAAATGAATGGGATATATGTGCTGGAAATTGTATAATAAATGAAGCAGGCGGAAAGTTGATTGATTTAAATGGTAATCACCGAGAGTATAACCAAGCAAAAACATTAATAGAACCTGGACTTATTGCAGGGGAAATAGATGCAGTTGATAAAACATTTCAAATTTTAAAAAGCAATTAAATTTATGCAATTAGTTTCAGAAGACATCGAACAATACTGTAAAGATTTTTCTATAGATGATTCTGAATTATTAATGGAATTATCTAAATCCACATGTGATAATGAAGATAAGCCCCAAATGTTATGTGGTGCTTTGGTCGGTGGACTTTTGCAAATACTTATTAAAATTTCCGGAGCAAAACGAGTTTTAGAAATTGGGATGTTCACAGGATATAGCTCATTAAAAATGGCTGAAGCATTGCCTAGTGATGGCGAAATTCATTCCTGTGAATTAATGGAAAAACATATTGTTACAGCCAATGGCTGGTTTAATAAATCAGATGTTGGACATAAAATTACCGTCCATCCTGGAAGCGCCAAAGATTCATTGGAAGAATTTCGTGCCGGTTCATTTGATATGATGTTTGTAGATGCAGATAAAACGGGATATCCTGAGTATTATTTGAAAGGAACCATGCTTTTGAAAAAAGGTGGGATAGCTATTTTTGATAATATGCTTTGGAGTGGTTCGGTGCTAAACCCGGAAGATGATGATTCAAAAGCATTAAGGGAAACAGCTGGACTCATAAAAAATGATAGTAGATTAGAACAGATTTTATTGCCCGTAAGGGATGGATTAATGATTTATCGTAAAAAACTATAGAGATATTTATATGACACAAATACCAGAAGATGCAATCAAATGTTTAGATAAGGGGTTCGTTCGACTTGTGGATTCCATGGGTGGAGATAACGCCATTGTACAAGCTGCTCGTGTGAGTTATGGGCAAGGTACTAGCAAAGTTTCGCAAGATCGTGGGCTTATTCGTTATTTGATGCGTCATAGACATACTACACCTTTTGAAATGGTAGAATTCAAATTCCATTGTAAAATGCCAATTTTTGTAGCCCGGCAATGGGTCCGACATCGCACTGCAAATATTAATGAGTATTCACTTAGATATTCAGAAGCACGAGATGAATTTTATATGCCCGATCCAGAGCATATACAATTTCAAAGCGCTCTAAATAAACAAGGGAGATCGGGAGAAGTTTCAGCAGAGTTAAAACAAAAAGTATTAGACTATTTCAAAGAAAATTCGGATCGTAGCTTTGCTTTGTATCAAGAGTTGAATGAAGCAGGTGTAGCTCGAGAATTAGCTCGCTCACTTTTACCCGTCAATATTTACACCGAATGGTATTGGAAAAACGATTTACATAACCTACTCCATTTTATTGGATTGCGATCTGATGGACATGCTCAATATGAGATACGTGTTTTTTCTGATGCTATGGCAGAATCTGTAAAAGCTGTTGCACCATTTGCTTGGGAAGCGTATCAGGATTATGTGGTAAAAGGAATGCGTTTTTCACGGGTTGAACAAAGTCTATTAGAAAAAAATCTTCCTAGTCGAGTTATTGAAGATATAGGCGAAGATATTGCTTATCAACTTACAGCCACTCTTCATGCAGGTAAGCCAAGGGAAGAATCTGACCTTTATCCATTGTATCAAAAACAAGGTGGGTCTGATTCAAAAGAAGATTTTTACCTAAAGTGGGATTCGGGTGAAATTGAACTCGGAAATGTTCGAGAATTACGTGAGTTCAAAGAAAAGCTCTTTACATTAAAATAAATGAGTATTTTAGTATTAAGATGTTCAAGTATTTTGGCAACCCGACTTAAACATATAAACACTTTGATACTTAAATCACATGAATACTCAAAATAATATAGGCCATCGTCAGCGACTCAGAGAAAAATTTCTGAAAAGTGGATTAGATGGATTCCATGATTATGAAATTGTGGAATTATTACTTACTTTGGGAACCCCTCGCAAAGATTGTAAACAATCAGCTAAAGATGCCCTCAAAAAATGTGGTTCTTTGAAAGGTGTATTAGAAGCATCGCCATCTGATTTAAAAAATATATCGGGAATCGGAGATAATAATGTATTTGGACTCAAAATTGCCCAAGCAGTTTCTCGTCGATATCTCGCCGACAGAATCATTGACAAGGATTTTGTACGATCATCTGATGATGTTTTAGACTATCTTAAACATAATTTAAGAGACAAAAATCGGGAAGTGTTTTTAATTATTTTCCTAAATGGTAGAAACCAGATTATTAAATTGGAAATTTTATTCGAAGGAACATTATCCACATCTGCAGTTTATCCAAGGGAAGTTGTAAAAAAGACTCTTGAGAATGATGCTGCTGCATTGGTATTTGTTCATAATCACCCTAGTGGTAATCCCAATCCAAGCCAAGATGATTTAACAATCACTAAAAAATTGAAAGAAGCCGTTCAAGCAATTGATGTTTCTGTTCACGACCATCTTATCATTGCAGGAAATGATGTGTATTCATTTGCTGATCACGGGTTGATATAAGTATAAGTGTCAAATTGTATTTTTTAAAAATCTGGAATATCATATAAACACCTGAACACTTAAGAACATGTCACTTTTTAACAGAGCGGAAGTTGTCGATAAAAATTTCACATCCTTTGTGAAATCAGGGGATCTTCCTTTAGGACGTACTAATTTATTTTTATCTCAAACTAATATCCGTCCTTCAGAACTCATTTCTATATTTGAAACTCAAGTTTTAAGTCGTCACATGGACTTAAAAGCTAGATTGTTAAAGGAACTGGGGAAATGTTTTTATACCATTGGTAGTTCTGGACATGAAGGTAATGCAGTTTTTGGCAACGTATTTCCATATACAGATATGGCTTTTCTTCATTATAGAAATGGCCCATTTTTTATTGAACGATCTAAACAGGTGAATGGACAAACACCTATTTATGATATGGCGCTTTCCTTTATGGCGTCATCCGAAGATCCAATAAGTGGCGGGAGACATAAAGTTCTTGGAAGTAAGGCACTTAATGTTCCACCGCAAACGAGTACAATTGCAAGTCATCTTCCAAAAGCAGTGGGGACAGCATTTTCCATCGATCGTGCTAAGGATTTGGATATTCCGGAACGGAAATTAAAAGGCGATAGTATTGTGCTTTGTAGTTTTGGAGATGCGAGCGCAAATCATGCTAGTGCATTAAGCGCAATAAATACTGCAAGTTGGGTAAGTAATTGTGGGGGACATGTTCCTATTATTTTTATTTGTGAAGATAATGGAACAGGTATTTCTGTGCCAACGCATGAAAATTGGATTGAGCAAAACTTTTCAAATCGTCCAAGATTGGATTATGTTCAAACTGATGGGCTTCACTTAATTGATCTTATTATAAAATCAAGGCAAGTTTCACGTGATTGTCGAATTAACAGGTCTCCGATTTTTTTACATATGAAAACGGTTCGTCTTATGGGTCATGCTGGGTCTGATGTTGAACTTGGATATAAATCGCTTGTTGATATTGAAGAAACAGAGTTTAATGATCCGTTGCTTCATTCAGCACGAATTCTAATTGAAAATAATTGTATTTCATCAGAAGAAATAATTCGTTTATATGAATCTATTAGAACCCAAGTTAATTATGTTTTTGAAGCTGCTACGCTTCGACCCAAACTTGAAACTTCTGAATCTGTGATGAAATCCATTACTGCGAATTTATCTCCACGACGATCTCCCAGCCATCCAAATACACATGAACGGCAATCTCTTTTTGGAAAAGAATTTAAGAGAATTAAGCAATCGTATCATATGGCTAAACTAATTAATTATTCCCTGTCAGATATTTTGTTACGTTATTCAAATACTTTGGTATTTGGTGAAGATGTTGCGCAAAAGGGCGGTGTATATCATTTGACAGCAGATTTATATAAACAATTTGGAGTACGACGTGTTTTTAATAGTCCTCTGGACGAAACATCTATTATAGGATTTGGATCGGGGTTTGGGCATAATGGGTTAGTCCCCATACTTGAAATACAATTTTTGGCATATTTCCATAATGCAGAAGATCAATTAAGAGGTGAAGTTTCAACATTACCATTTTTTTCCAAAGGCCAATTTACTAATCCGATGGTATTACGCGTTCCAGGATTGGCATATCAAAAAGGATTCGGTGGGCATTTCCATAATGATAATTCGTTAACAATATTTCGTGATATTCCGGGGATTATAGTAGCAGTCCCTTCAAATGGTTCCGATGCTGTTAAAATGCTCAGAACTGCTGTGCGTGAAGCATACGAAAATGGGCGTGTTACAGTATTTATTGAACCGATTGCGCTATATATGACGAAAGATCTTCATGAACCTAAAGATGGAAAATGGACTTTCAAATATCCTGATTTAGCAGATGAAGTTTCTTTAGGTGAGCATTCAATATATGGAACGGGAAATTCGCTTACAATCGTCACGTATGGAAATGGAGTGTACTTATCTCTTCAGGCTCAAAAAGAAATCGAAAAAAAATTAAAGAAAAAAATTAAAATTATTGATTTACGCTGGCTCTCACATATAAATATATCAAAATTATTGACAGAAATAGGGAGATGTAAAACAGTATTAATTGTAGATGAATGTCGTAGAACTGGATGTTATGGAGAAGGGATTCTTTCTAGATTGGTTAGTGAAACTAAAAAACCATTATCTATAAAACTTCATGCAGCGGATGATAGTTTTATTTCTTTGGGTATCGCTGCAACAGCGACGCTTCCAAGTAAGGAATCAATTATTGAAAATGTACTGGAGTTGGTGAATGGCTAAAAACAAAATGAGAGCCAATCATGAAACATATAAAAAAGAAATTACGGTTTCACGGATTTTTATACTATGAGTCAGAAACAACGTATAGTAGTTATTTGCCCAGGGCGAGGGACTTATACTCGAGAAACGTCTGGATATTTAGCAAAATATGGCGGTTCGGCAAAAGAACAAATTTCTTATATGGATGATCAGAGAAAAATGGCCGGCAATACTACTATTACAGAATTGGATTCGATGTCATTCAGAGCCAAAATCCATATGTCTGGGGAACATGCATCGTCCCTGATTTATGCTTGTAGTTTGGCTGACTTTTTATCCATTGATCAAGATAAATATGAGATTGTTGCAATTACAGGAAATTCAATGGGGTGGTATACTGCTTTGGCATTAAGTGGTGCATTGAATTATGAAAATGCATTTTCCTTGATTAATACGATGGGATCCATGATGAAAGATGGGATCATCGGTGGGCAAATCATTTATCCAATTATAAATGATAATTGGCAAGTAGATGAAGTTGAAAAAAAATCAATTTTATCAGAAATTGAAAAAGTAGGTGCTCATGTTTCAATATTTCTGGGTGGATATTTAATTATTGGCGGCAAGCAATCAGTATTAGAAGAATTGTTAAAGATATTACCAGCAAAGGATAAATACCCATTTCAAATCCCCTTCCATGCTGCATTTCATACACCTTTATTAGAATCTATTTCACAAAAAGCATTTGAATTATTACCTCAATCGTATTTTCAAAAATCATCATTTCCATTGATAGATGGGCGCGGACATATATGGTCGCCATTTAGTACAGATATTGAAGAATTATACAATTATACATTGGGGAATCAAGTGACTCATGCATATGATTTTTCAACATCCATTACGGTAGCCATGAAAGAATTTTGTCCAGATAAGCTTGTTCTATTGGGTCCTGGAAATTCTCTGGGTGGCGCTATTGGTCAAATATTTATTCAAAATAATTGGCAAGATATTGATTCTAAAAAATCGTTCTCATTTCGTCAGAATAATAATCCTTATCTCATTTCTATGGGAATGAATGAACAACGGAAATTAGTTTGTTAATTAAGCAAAAAATCGAAATTTTAGATTCAACGCTTAGAGAAGGCGAACAAACTCCGGGTGTTTCTTTTACAGTCGATCAGAAAATTCGCATGGCTAAACAATTGGATGCTTTTGGCGTTGATTTTATTGAATTAGGTCATCCTGCTGTATCTCCAGATGTGTACGAAGCTGTGGATGCCTTAAATGATCTTAATCTAAATGCGAAGAAAATGGCACATGGTCGAGCATTAATATCAGATATAGATGATGCATTAAATATTGGTGTAGACTGGATGGGAATCTTTTTCGGGACGTCTGATTTGAGTCTAAAATACAAATTCAATGTTACCAAGTTAGAAGCGTTACTGCGGATTGAGACTGCCGTGAAATATGGAAAAGATAAAGGGCTCAAACTCCGTTTCACAGCAGAAGATGCCAGCCGAACTGATTTGAATTTTCTGATTCAAGTTGGTCAAATGGTTCAAGAATCTGGTGCAGACCGTTTTAGTTTAGCAGATACGGTAGGATGTTTAACACCCACAAAAATGAAAGTATTGGTTAGTCGAATAGTGTCAGAGTTAGATATTCCCATTCATGTCCATTGTCATAATGATTTTGGGATGGCCACAGCAAATGCTGTTTCTGCGCTGGAAGCCGGAGCGCAATGTGTTGATGTAGCGGTGAATGGATTGGGTGAAAGGTGTGGCCTTCCGCCTTTGGCAGAAGTGGTGACAGCTTTAACCCATATATATAAAGTTAATGGAATTTGGAATTTGAAAATGATTCCAGAATTAACTGAGTTGGTTGATATGTTTTCTAAATTAGATTCAAATGCCAACAGGCCAATTATTGGAAAAAATGCATTTACACACAAAGCAGGGCTTCATGTGAAAGCAGTGGTAAAAGAACCAACATCCTACGAAGCTATTTCTCCTGAATCGTTAAATCGAAAACGTCATTTAGTCATTGATAAATATTCCGGAAAATCTGCGCTAAATAATCGTTTGCTTGAAATTGGATTCATTGTATCTGAAAAAGAATTAGATAATTTATTGAAAAAAATAAAAGCCACCCCAATAATGGTAAATTGGGGTGATGAAGATATCATTTCTCTTGCCAAATCATTAGGAATAAAGGTGTAATTTTTATGCCAAAGAACACAGGGAAACCATGAAAAAACTAGGTCCAGATTTTTATAATATAACAGATTTGTTATCAGAAGAAGAATTACTTATTCAGCAGACAGCGTATGATTTTGTTCAAGCTGAATTTATACCCGTAATTAATGAGCATTACGAGAATTCAACCTTTCCCATGGAACTGGTCCCTAAATTGGGTGAGCTGGGATTTATGGGATCTTCATTGCCAGAAGAAAGCGGTGGAGCTGGTGTGAGCAATGTGGCTTATGGACTCATTCTTCATGAATTGGAACGAGGTGATTCTGGTTTGCGATCTTTTGCCAGTGTGCAAGGCGCATTGGTTATGTATCCGATTCATGCCTATGGCTCCGAAGAGCAAAAAGCCAAATGGCTTCCCGGTTTAGGTGCTGGTACAATGATTGGTTGTTTTGGACTTACGGAACCGAACTTTGGTTCAAATCCTGGTGGGATGTCCACGCGATGTAGACGGGACGGTGATGGCTGGATTATTAATGGCAATAAAATGTGGATTACTAATGGATCTTTGGCTGATGTGGCGGTAGTTTGGGCAAGAGATGAAGATGGAATCGTTCGGGGATTTCTTTTAGAAAAAGGAATGGAGGGATATACTTCCAGTGATATCCATGGAAAATTAAGTTTGAGAGCATCTATTACATCTGAATTATCAATGGTAAATGTCCGAATTCCCGATTCGGCACGGCTCCCAAATATAGAAGGATTAAAAGGACCATTGGGTTGTTTGACTCAAGCGCGCTACGGCATTTCTTGGGGAATGGTTGGCTGTGCTGTGGATTGCTACAACACTGCGTTGGAATATGCAAAAGAGCGGAAACAATTTTCCAAGCCTATTGGCGGATATCAACTTACACAGAAAAAGTTAGCGGATATGGTAACGCGGATTACCGAAGCACAACTTTTAGTCTATAGATTGGGACGACTCAAAGATGAAGGAAAAATGACCTTTCAGCAAGTCTCCATGGCGAAGCGGAATAATTGTGAATTGGCAAGAGACATTGCCAGTATTTCACGGGGAATTCTGGGTGCAAACGGGATTACAGAAGATTATCCTATTATGCGGCACATGGCGAATATTGAATCGGTGTACACCTACGAAGGCACCCACGAAATGCATACCTTAATTATCGGCCAACAAGAAACAGGCATAGCCGCATACGATTCTTGATTTGTGTTAACCTTTTGAAATTGCGTCCAGGGCGGCCTGCATGCTCATGACTGGATGAATGTCCGCATCACCCAATTCCAACATTGGGTCAAAAAATTGCACAATTTGATCCATAGTATCTGTTTCTAACACCATGTAAAATGCATGCCCCGGCGACACTATGGACATTGAGGCCAATTTCACCTGCATTTTGAATGGCTCCCATCATTTTCGCTTTTTTATTTTCATCATGTGAATGACAGGTTTGGTAAGCGAATCGTTGCTCTTTTTGGATTGATAAATATTCAGGATTCTTTCTCTGTGTGAAGTCATGTTCTCCCGCAATCGGGTTAAAATTCATTTCGTATAAATCACTTATTTGAATTTCATGTCCTTCTTTTGTTAATGTATCGAAAGCAATATATTTTAATGCACCATTAAATGAGTGTTGTTCGGGGTGTGCAAAAACGATTAAAATTTTCATAGTGATTGAGTCGAAACCCTTTTTGTTCTGTTTTTATTAATTATCCACTCTGCTACCCAAATGTTAATAATCCAAGCAACAGTCATTAATACATCTCGGATAAACCCCTCAGGTTCTCCAGTGGTAATAACCCAAGGAAGCATAACAAAAACCTGTGTCCCAGCTCCTTGGCCTAGCGCATATGCTCGAATCATCCAAGATTGATGTTGAGAGAATTTTCTTTCACGAATCGAAACATAGCCCAACACAATAAACACAAACATAGAAACACCAATAATAACTCTTACATAGTAAAGGAGATTTCCTTGAAGGCTTATAGGAAAAGCATAATAATGAGTCATCCATAATCCAGATAGAGCAGATATTATTCCTGCAACCACAAGAGCCTTACCTGAGTTTCTGTGCCATTTTCGATAGTTTTTTCGAAAACTAGGAAGAAATTGAAACGCACCTAAAATACAGTATGGTATTACAGTGATGAGATGGAATAAAACAGGTGTCGGAGCAGAGTCTATGCGTGGGTTTTTGGGCAAGAAATCAATGTCAACCCCAGGTTGGAGGTCTGCTAATCGGAACATACCGCCGATGCTTGGGACGAAACTAAGGATGAGTAACCCAATTAGAATGCCCCATTCATATCTTTGTAATATTATTTTTGTCAACATTTTATCTTTTTTCTTCGTGAAACTTGGCGACTTTCGTGGCTGATGAATTAATGAGGCTACAAAACTCTTTTTATTTTCCTTTTATAATCAGATGATTTCTTACGGTTTTATTTTTATTGTATCTGAAATTATTATATTCATTTCTTAGGGTGCATAATTTTAAGCGTTGATTTTTCCATAATATTTTTTCTTCAGCCAAAATGAAACTTTAACCAATAAAATCAATGCAGGAACTTCAACTAAAGGACCAATTACGCCTGCAAATGCTTGACCTGAATTCAACCCGAAAACTGCAATAGCAACTGCAATAGCCAATTCGAAATTATTTCCTGCAGCTGTAAATGCAACTGCTGCAGTTTTGTCATAGTCTGCTCCCATTGCTTTGGTGAAGAAGAAGCCAATGATAAACATTATTGAAAAATAGATTAATAAAGGAACAGCAATAATCAGAACATCCATTGGGATTTCAACGATTAGTTCGCCTTTTAATGAGAACATAATGACAATTGTAAATAAAAGCGCAATTAAGGTCATTGGCGAAATGGTTGGTATGAATTTATTTGTGTACCATTCATCGCCTTTCAATTTCACTAATATTAACCTGCTTAAGATTCCCATGACAAATGGAATACCTAAATAAATAGCAACACTTTCTGCAATCGTTCCGATTGAAATATCTACAATAGCACCTTCAAATCCAAAATAGGGTGGAAGAATAGTTATGAAAATCCAAGCATAAAAACTATAGGAAAAAACTTGAAAAATACTGTTTAAAGCGACTAATCCCGCACCATATTCGCTACTACCTTCGGCAAGATCGTTCCAAACTAAAACCATTGCAATGCAACGTGCTAAACCAATTAAAATCAGTCCAACCATATATTCTGGGTAATCCCGTAAAAACGTGATTGCCAAAATAAACATTAAAATAGGACCAATTATCCAATTGAGAATGAGTGAAATGGAAAGGATTTTTGTATTTTTAAACACTTTTGGTAAAAGCGAGTAATTCACTTTTGCCAACGGTGGATACATCATTAATATTAATCCAATTGCAATTGGTATATTAGTTGTCCCGCTATTGAATGAGTTTATAATGTTAGGAAAAGTTGGAATAAAATATCCAATTCCTACTCCAATTGCCATTGCGACAAAAATCCAAAGCGTAAGATTTTTATCAAGAAAACTTAATTGTTTATTATGTGCCATTTATATCCTGAATTTGTGTGAAAACATAAAATAGTTAGATTGTAATTTGCGAGTAAAAATGCTACGCCAAAAAGATTTTATTTATAAATTAACCCACTACAAATTAAGGAGATTATCATGTACGAACCAACAATCAACTATTTAGCCGTTCTTGTATCTGCAGTCATTTTTTTCATCATTGGTGGATTATGGTATTCTCCAGTTATGTTTGCAAAACCATGGATTAAAGGAATGGGACTCACGGATGAACAATTAAAAGCTATGAAAGATCATGGTCCGGGGACGAAGCCATTTATTATATCATTTATCGGTGGACTGGTTATGGCATTTGTGACAGCACACATGGTAGATTTCATGAAAGTGGTCTTTGATGGTTCGGGTATGTCAAATCTTACCATCGGACTCACTGCTGCTTTTTGGCTTTGGTTGGGTTACATTGCCACCTATTCGCTTAACACAGTGGCTTACGAAGATAAATCTTGGCAATTTTATTTTATTAACACGGGATATCAATTTGTAGGACTCATGATTATGGGTGCTATGAATGCTGTATGGATATAAAGCGTCAATTGGTTTGTCATTGATTCTACGAGAAATAGATTTAAAATAAATATTTTACAATCAACGAAGGTTGGTATAGTATTTACTATACAGAATACAGTAAAGATTTTATTTAGCTGCGTGTCTTAGAATAATTGCTTTTGAGTTTCCTTTTTTAACAGGAAGTCTTAAAGCATGGCGAATAATCCATTTCAAATCCTTAGATGCATTTTCAAGCCATTTTTCGCATAGCTCCAGACCTAAAGGAAGATCATCTTTTGCAATGTCGCCCACATGATTTGCAACGCTACGTCTTACATATAAATCTTGGTCATTTTTTAAATGTTCTAAGATAGGAAGAGTCGGAGATGGATCGTTAACAAATGAGTCCAGTTTCTTAGCCCAGGGCAATCTTGGTCGTGTTCCTTCTGAACATAGTCGTCTGACATGGGGATTTTTGTCTTTCATCCACTGATATAGGACGGCAAGAGTTTTATTTTCATGGTGATTGATAAAAGCTCGAATTGAAAATTCACAGGTAAATCGTTTGGTTAATTCATATTGAGCATCCATGGAACACTTAAAAGGGTCAACGCCATTATTGTAAACTGGATTAAGTCCATAAGTTGATATATAAGTACAATGTGGCATATAAAATAAACCTGAAAGACCGTTACCTTCTGTATGCTCTAAAGGAGGTGTAAGGGATTTTAAAATTAGAGCAATGGCATCCGAATATAAATTGGGTAAGTGTTGTCTCATTGCACGAGCAATATGATGGCTTCTTTCAGTCATGGTTAACGGTTTAATCCCTGTCATGGCATCGCGTATAAAAGTGTCAATATCAAATTGAACGGTGACAGTTTGTAAATTTTTGCCTAATTGATACACAGCTTCTTTATCTAATAGGAGTTTTAAAGGAGTTCCTTTTTGAATAGATGAAGGCGCTGGTGGTATTTTTAGATTTGGTAACATTTTTTTATTGACCGCCAAATGGTGTTCCAAAAATTCCAACGGCAAGTTCTACCCAGATAAGTAAGAAAACAATGAAGGTTGCAAGAGATAGCGCAATTCGATAGTGAGTATTTTTTATATGTCGAATAACAAAATTAAGGGTGAATCCAGTGCTTAAAAGAAGGGAAGCAGCAACAATAAAATCAATAAGAGTCCAATTAACTTCATCCGTGAATTGCATTGATATTAATGGGATAAGTAATAGGAGAGATACTATTGCTACGATTAGTATATGTCTTTTATATTGTATGTTAATCAATTTTTAATATTTGTTAATGGTTTATTGATTCAGTTATACTTCGTCAAACTCTTTTGGATATTGAACTATTCCCTTAACGTTCCTAAAACCATCAGTAACCAGTTCAATTCCCATAAAAACATTTGTTGGCACATCCCAAGGAGCTGTAATTCCCCATTGTTTTGTTGGTTTAAATCCGAATCTGGGATAATACTTTTCGTGCCCCAAAACTATAACCGATTCGAAGTTTAACTTTCTTGCTTTTTCAAGGCCTGTTTTAATTAGTTGCCCCCCAATTCCTTTTTTTTGTAAAGATGGTACTACTGCCATTGGAGCAAGTGCTAAACTTTCATTTTTATTTCCTTTATCGTCAATTATCTTGATTTTAGTAAATAATATATGTCCAACAATTTTTTTATCAATTATAGCAACAAGTGAAAGTTCGGGAATAAAAGCACTGCTTTTTCTCAAAAGGTCTACGAGTTTTGCTTCTTCATCTTCTTCAAAAGTAGCTTTGTTTAAATTATAAACATCAGAATAATCGTTTATGTTTTCTTTTCTTATTTCCATTTTCTTTTTTTTCATTCGGTATCATTCTTTAATTTCATTGAGCACAACATGTTTGTATAAATTTTTTTGTTAGTTTATCGTTTTCAAATAGTCCGTTATTTCATCCGAAATTTGAATGGCTCTATTTTTAATTTTCTCTGTTAGAAGTTCTAAATTATTAAAATCAGGATTTTCCACCAAAACAGTTTCAATAACGGAATATTTGGGCATTTCTGTTTTGTCTTTATTCCATTCTGTTGTTTTTAATAGTTTCCAATATTTTTTCTGAATGTCAATAGTTTGTCCTAAAAGCCATATTTCAAATCTCATCTTTTCGTGATTTAAGACAAGTCCGAATTTCAGTTTATTTTTTTTTAAATAGTCATTAGAAAAATAGAAATATGTGTAATCCATATAACCGCGTAAAATATTCCCAATAGTAAATTTGTCCGAAAGGTCTTTCGCAAATATGGTTTTCAATTTCATTACATATTTCACAAGTCCAGTATACGCTTTTTGAATATTTCCCTTATCTAATTGGTCTTTATAAATCGAAACATATTTATTGAAATCTTTCATTTCCATATTTCTTAATAATATTTTGATTTTGTGAATAAAATATGATCTACTATCTTGCTATTAACTATAGCAAAAAGTTTTACTTCACTTTCTTCTCTAAACGCAAGTTTATTTATATTGTAAACTTCTTTAAAGTCGGTTTTACTTTCCTGTTTTATTACCAATTTCATATTTATGAATTCAAAAAGGGGATTCGGGTTGGATATTAATGTGTATTCATAAGGGATTGAAATTCATCTATAAATTTACTTACGTCAAGTCCGTCCATTAATGCGTGATTGACATACACAGAAACGGGCATTGTTTTTTTAGTATCAAGGTCTGTCATTTTCCCAAATGAAATTTTAGGGCAACTATCTTTAAATGAATAATTCCTCGCGTGTGAAATTGATTTATAATTTATCCAAGGTAGAGATGAGTAATGAATTACATTGTCATTTGATTTTGCTGGAATTAATCCTGTAGTATTTTTTACTCGTTCAATTTCAATAGTTGCTTTTTGTAGGAAGTGGCTAAAGTTTTCATCAAAATTAATATAGGAAAACCCAAAGGTACCATTTGGGCGATTTATCGTCGGTGATGCATTGACAGTATCATAAATAAATACTTCATTGTTTGATATCCGATATTTAAATGCTTCAATACTATTTGCTGACTTTAAAGACATGTAGAGATAGTAAAGAAAGAATGATATTTTTTCTTTTTTGCAATACTTGTATGCTTTTGTACACTCAATATCAACAGTTACACCAAAATAGGGTTCGTCGAAATCTTTAAAGAAGTTAAAGTGATCTTTTCTATCCCAAGTATTAATATTTAATTTTGTTTTCATTTTTTATATGTTTAGAACAGTAAACATTGCATTTAAAGTATTAACCTGGATTATTCGCCACAAAATGCCCCACAAAAAACACAAAAGGCTGATAACAAAGGAGATACAATGAATGATGTATCCATACTTTGTAATTTTATTTTTGTCAACATTTTATCTTTTTTCTTCGTGAAACTTGGCGACCTTCGTGGCTGATGAATTAATGAGGTTTAATAATTTAGGACCAATAAGGTGCATTCGTTATTTTTTTTAACCTTGGGTAAGCTCAGAGTTAAAAATCAGAATTAGACAATTCGATTAAAAGCATTTGTTTATTTATTTATATTTTTTTCATACAATTCAATCCATTGATTCACTGTCATCTTTTTACATAAATCTCCGATTAAATCATAAGGTATTTCGTCAATTTTTTTAAAACGAATACAACTTTTACCCATATCTAATTTACGATTTGTAAATTTTTTATATCTTGATACAAACCAATTATACAAATTTTTATCAGCATACATCCCACTGTGATACAAATTGATAGAGTGTTTTTGAGATGCAATATTCATAAATGGTAACGGTAATTCAGGGGTACAGTGGTAGCCATCTGGGTAAGTCGAATGCGGGACATAATATCCTATCATTCCGTAGCTTATACCTTCTTCAAATCCAGGTGGTAAGTTGTTGATAATGATTTCCCTAAGTTTTTGCATCACTGCTTTTCTATCTTCCGGAATTTGAGCGATATAGTCTTCTGGTGTTGATGCTTTGTATTTCATGCTTGTTTAATTAATCCAATTTTCTTTATTAAAATATTATAACGTCTTACTAAACCCAATAGTGCGTTTAGTGAGTTCACTCTTTTATTTGGTATTATATTCACCTATCTTATTATGTTTAAATTTGAATTATTACACACAGAAAAGCTTATATTTTTTGTTCGAAATAATAGCGAATATTCGGGCACAATATATTTATCCTTGAAAATTCTTTTTTAAATTTGACTCATTGCCAAATAAATTACACATAATATTGATAAATAAGTGAATAAAAAATAATATTATAACTCTTCATGTTTGAATCATTTACCAATTATTTCGTACCCAATACCAAAGAATCTGCTCAGATTTATAGATCAAAAATCGGCATGTTTCAAGGTTGGGTATCTGTTGTTGTTAACGGGTTACTTTTTAGTATAAAACTTAGTTTGGGTCTTATGGTTGGTGCTGTCAGTCTCATCGCAGATGCAGTTCATACTCTGAGTGATGTTATATCATCAGGTGTTGTTATTTGGGGATTTAAACAAGCGGAAAAACCGGCAGATGTGGAACATCCGTATGGGCATGGTCGCGCAGAATATATTGCAACATTAATCATTGCTGTATTATTAGTTGTAGCTGGGATAGAATTTATTCAAGTGGCTATTGAACGAATTCAAAATCCCGGCTTAGTAACAGCAGATTGGTGGATGATAATTCTTTTATCTGCCACAATACTTTTAAAAGAATTAACTGCTCGATATGCAGAATTTCTTTCGGGTAAGATCGCTTCTGGAACCCTTCATGCAGATGCATGGCATCATCGGAGTGATGCTATATCCAGTTTATTGGTTGTCATTGCATTGGTTGCGGGGAAATATGGATATTCCTCCGTGGATGGTTGGGCTGGTTTAGGGGTTGCTTTATTCTTAATATATACGGGATATGAAATTGCTAAAGATGCGGTAGATGATTTGATTGGAAAACCTCCAACATCTGAAGAAGTTGAAATTATTCGGCAATTGATAATGGAAGTTGACGGTGTACTAGGGGCTCATGACATTACAGTTCATAGCTATGGTCATGATAAATTCACCAGTGTTCATGTAGAAATTGACGCTGAAAAATCGACCGCGGAAGCACATGATATTTCTGAAGAAGTTGAAGAACAATTACATCAAAGATTAGGCGTTGAACCTACAATTCATATCGATCCTGTACATCCGGATAACCCATTGGTTAAACAAGTTCAAGGATTCTTAAATGAAAACTGGATTCGTGATGATAGAATTTCTGATATTCATGATATACGTGTGGTTCAAACAGAAAATCACAATGTGATATTATTTGGGTTAAATCTTAAAATTGGGATGAGTCAGAAAGAGATTGTCGAATGTTGTCAATTGATAGAAGATGATTTAATAGATGAATTCCAAGGATTTGAAATCAATATAAAAGTATCACCTTTACACCGATTTTAAGTCAAACAGATTAATCTAAAATTATAGAAGGAAATACCTGCTCATTTCCATCGATAATAATTACAGCTTGCCCCAAATTATTCACGCCCTTAAACAAACCGGATAAAGAGTTTCCATCGAATTTGAAAGTAATAGTTTGGTTTAGATGACCGCAGAAAGTTTCCCATTCGGTTATTAATTCTTGGGGTGAGTGTTGAACTAATTCTATACATTGTTCAAAATAAGTAGCAAAAATTGCAACGATTAATTCGCGTTGATGAGGGTGCTTACTTTCTATAGAAAGGGAAGATGCAGTCTTTATTAAATTTTCGGGGAAATCATTTCTAGTTTCATTCACATTTAGTCCAATTCCTACAACCATCGTATTTACAGATTTTTTTGATATTTTGCTTTCACATAAAATCCCACCTACTTTTTTTTGATTTAATAAAATATCATTGGGCCATTTTAATTTGGGATTAAAGTTTCGATTCTTAAGTGTCCTTGCCATGGCAACTCCAGCAACGAGGGGAATAAGTCCAGCCAAATTAAATGGAAGTGGCTTCTGTAAAATAAGTGACATTGCAATTCCTTTACTTGGGCTCATAAACCAGGAATTTCCACTTCGGCCTTTTCCTTTAAATTGATAATCGGTTATAACGATCATTCCATGCTGAGTTTCGCCATTATTTATTAATTCCCACGCTTCATTATTAGTGGAATCTAACCGTTGGTAATATTCGATTTCCTTCCCAAACTCTTTAGTACGAAGATTGGTTTTTATCAGATTAGTGAAAATCATTTTTATAAGAAAAGTAAATGAAGTTCTATATAAGCAAGACTCATTGCCATGGTCGCTCCAGCGATAACTTGAGCCGGTGTATGTGCTTTCAAAATGACTCTGGACACACAAAGTAAAACCAGGGCAATTCCCATGATGATTGGAAAATGAAATCCATGAATCCAAAGCGCGACTAAAGGTCCGCTTAATCCAATAGCATGAATAGATATTTTCCATTTTTTGGTAATCTGCCATACAATTGCAGTATTAAAAGCATAACAAAACATTAGGCCTTGAATTAGTGCAGGTGCATTAAAATATCTCAATAATATAAAACCTAAACCACAGTAAATGGTGCCATAGACCAATGGTTGAATACGCTCATCTCGATTTGAAACATCCATATTGCTGACAATTCCTTTTTTCTTCATATAAAAAACGGTAGCTATGGAAAATAGTGTCGTAAATAAAAATGAAATAATAAAAAGTAAATGTGCATTATCAGGAATTGAATTCCCCGTATAAATGAGTAAGCCAAAAGTGACAGGGGTAACCATCATTGGATGGAGAATTAACGAAATATATGAAGCTATTTTTGTCAAAATAGATTATGAAGGATGATGCTCCCCAAACACGGTGCGAAAAATATCAGAAATTTCGCCTAAGGTACAGTCATTTTTTACACAATCAATGATAAAAGGCATAACATTATCAGTAGAAGCTGCCGCTGCCTTGAGTCGGTCTAATTGTAGAACGACTTGATCGTTATTTCTAGATGTTTTTAAAATGTTGACAGACTCTATTTGGTCTTTTGTTTTTTTTGAGTTAATCTCCAATAATTCAGGATCAACTTGTTCAGAATCTTCAAATTTGTTTACCCCGACAATTATTTGTTTTTTTGAATCTATATTTTTCTGATATTCATAAGCACTGCGAGATATCTCATCTTGAATCCAACCACTCTCAATTGCGGAAATAGCTCCACCCATTTGATCGATTTTTTCAATAATCTTTGTGGCACCGTTTACCAAATTATCGGTCATTTCTTCAATAACATAACTTCCACCAAATGGATCTGGATATTTAGTAATTCCGCTTTCATGCGCAATAATTTGTTGGGTTCTTAATGCTAGTTTTACAGCATCATCTGTGGGAAGAGATAGTGCTTCATCTCGACTATTGGTATGAAGAGATTGTGTACCGCCTAAAACGGCTGACAACGCTTGAATAGTTGTTCGAACTACATTGTTGTCAATCTGTTTTGCCGCTAAGGTTGAACCACCTGTTTGAATGTGAAATCGGCACATGAGAGCTTTCTCATTTGTAACACCAAAACGGTTTTTCATAATTGTGGCCCACAATTTTCTAGCCGCCCGGAATTTTGAAATTTCTTCTAAGAACCCATTATGTGAATTAAAAAAGAACGAAAGGCGTGCACCAAATTTGTTAGGGTCTAATCCTTTTTTTATGGCAGACTCAACGTAAGCAATTCCATTAGCAAAGGTGAATGCAAGTTCTTGCTCGACTGAACTTCCTGCTTCTCGAATGTGATACCCCGAAATAGAAATTGTATTCCATTTTGGAATATGGTTTTCGCAAAATTCAAACACATCAGTAACCAATCGCATAGATGGTTTTGGTGGATATATATAGGTTCCCCGAGCCACATATTCTTTTAATATATCATTTTGAATGGTTCCTCTAAGCTTTTCACTGGATACACCTTGCTTCTCAGCTGCAACGATGTATAATGCTAGAAGAATAGGAGCAGTGGCATTGATTGTCATTGATGTAGAAACTTGGCCTAGTGGGATTTGGTTGAATAAAGTTTCCATATTATTTAAACTGGAAATGGGAACGCCAACTTTGCCAACTTCTCCTAGTGCCATGGCGTGATCAGAATCATATCCAATTTGAGTGGGTAAATCAAATGCAACGGATAATCCAGAAACACCATTCTCTAATAAATATTTATATCGCTTATTGGATTCTTCTGCCGTGGTGAATCCAGCATATTGTCGCATGGTCCAAAGTCGTTTTTGATACATAGCTGGATAAATACCACGGGTAAATGGAAATTGCCCAGGTATTTCATGGCTCATGACATTCCTCTATCTTTTTTAATCTGATGATAAGCATCATTTACAGATTTAAATTTTTCTTCTGCGAGCTTTTGTAAATCATTTCCAAGATGTGCAACTTTATCCGGATGATATTTATTGGCCATTTTTCGATATGCTTTTTTTACTTCGGGGTTAGAAACAGATTTAGTTATTTCTAGGATTTTATAATTCGCAGATTCATCTTTTGCAAACATTGCTTTAATGGATTCATAATCTCTATGATTAATATTTAAATAATTTGCGATGGTATGGATAACTCGCACTTCTTCGGGATGGACATGCCCATCAGCAGCAGATAATCCAA
Source organism: Fidelibacterota bacterium (assembly GCA_018649625.1). GTDB lineage: Bacteria > Fidelibacterota > Marinisomatia > Marinisomatales > UBA1611. The sequence continues at coordinate 41,219 of JABIHN010000048.1, forward strand.
AAAGAACATGTATTAATTCTAATCGACTTGGATGATCCATTGAACGTTGAATTTGCTTACAAACATCTTTCAGCGGATAGTCTTGTTTTAAGATATCCTTAAAAAGTCCCATGAATTTATTTGTTTGTTGAACACCAAATTGTTGGAGTAGGAATTGTTTAATAAAATCAAGTTCAGATTTTAATAGTTGACCATCTGCTTTCATTACCTTTGCAAATAAGACAAGAATTGTAATAATAAAATCAGCAGATTGTGTCTGAGACTGAGTGCGACCGTGTCTTTGAGACCCCGTCCATTGAGCAGATTGATTTTCTCCCATGGATGCAAATGCATATCCTAAAATTGCACCAATTGGGCCTCCCATGACCCATCCAAGTCCGCCCCATAATAATTTTTTACCGAATGCCATTTTTCCTCATTTATTTTATTAATTGTTAGTTATAAAATCATTTTGAATAAATATCTTACCATTTTCAAAATGCAATTTACTAATTTCAAATCGCTTTAAGTTTTAAATAATTATAAGGTGAGCTCATTTGATTTCCCTATATTTTAATATGAAATTCATATGGATTACTCATTTATTATTGTGGTGGAATTCTTTTTTGAAAAGAAGAAGCCACAAAAATCAATTAATAAAAATTAATAAGAAGGGTAGAGGTGCATCTAAAATTCTTTTTTTACTGCCTGCTGAAAAAGAGCATGCTCCAACTGCAGCCTATTTTTTAAAAAAAGATTTAACAAATACTGAAAAAAAGTTTATGTACATTGTACATGAAGATGGATTAGCATATTATGAATATTTATCAAAAGAATTTATTACATTTAATGACCAATATTTAAATTGGATTGGATTAATGAATTCTACTTTAATTTTAGATGAAATAAATGCAATTGGGTTTGATGCAGTGGTGGATTTAAACCAAACGGTAGAACAACCACTATCCATATTATTGACGAAATTGGATATTTCGATTAAAATTGGGTTTCAATCTCAATTTGCCGATTCACTTTATACAATGATAATTCAACCATCCCCTTCAGGTTTCTTGGAAAATAATTATGAAACAATTGAAAGATTATTAGACCTTTAATTTAGTGAAAAGAAAATAGTGGTTTATATTTCTGAAATATGGAATGTGTCATGAATTGATGCCTGAGATTGTTTAATGCAATAATTTATATGATTTTTTATTAGGGAAAAAATAAAACCATTGTAAATATTTATGCCAATTCTTGAATTCAACTCTTAAGTGCAACTCAAAGATTGGTTGTGAAAGAAGCGGAGCCGCTGTAGGCTTCGCACTTTTCCCACCGTCAAAAATGAGGAGCACCAATGAAACACTACAGCCAGCTCACGCTGGAACAAAGATACA
>JABIHN010000049.1 GCA_018649625.1 Fidelibacterota bacterium
TGTGCCATTATGGGCAAACGTGTAAGTAGTACCATCATTAAGCGTGATAATAAATGGATGAGGTTTTTCTATATTAGTACAAGTTCCCGAGCTGGCCCTTCGGATATGTGCTATTGTACAGGTTACTCCATCATTGAAGTCATCGGGTGTGTCAGCACCACCATACCTCATTTCATATTGTGCATCAACAAAATCCCCGGAATCTGTATGAGGAGGATACTCAGATCGCCAAACCGGACCCTCTCCATTATAATAATTTCCATTATAGTAAATAGTTACCGGAGTTCCGTAATCTCCATTCAAATAATAATTCAATCCCCAACCACTATTATGATAACTTGATTGACCTCCTAAAATTAATAATTGGTCAAATAGGTCTCCTCCTGTCTCACCCATACTGAAATCAGTCCCATCTGAAGCAATCATGGCCCAAAACCGGCTTGCGAATAAAAAACTACATAAAAAAATAATGAGAAATAATGTTGTTTTAAGTGAATTAGTTTTCATAATTATTTCTCCAAAACTATTTCTTCATTTAATAAAGATAGATATTTCCGACAAAAGAATATAAAGACAATTCAATCAATATAATAACCCAGATTAAATCATTTTTTGAATAATATCTTTTTGAGTCACGGTTTCTTGCTCACCGTTATCAAGATTTTTTAGCGTCACTGTGTTGTTTTCCATTTCTGACTCACCTAAAATTATGGCGAAGCGCGCTTTAAATTTATTGGCATCTCGTAGTTGAGCTTTGATGCTGCGTCGGAGAGGATCAGAAACCACATTGAATCCCTTTTGTCGTAATTTATTCGCAAGAGATAAAGCTGTGGAAAGTCCAGCTTCATCTAAACAAACAAAATAAACGTCAATTTTGGATTCATCCGATTTTTGTCCCGCATCTTCCATTGCAATGAGAAACCGTTCCATACCAGCAGCAAAACCAATGCCTGGTGTTGATTTTCCACCCAAAGTTTCTACAAGTCCATCATAACGTCCACCGCCCAAAAGAGCATCTTGTGCGCCCAAGGCCGTAGATGTAAACTCAAAAACCGTCCTTGAATAATAATCTAATCCACGAACTAATTTTTCATTAATTGAAAATGGAATATTCATGGCATTTAGAAAGTGTTGTACGGATTCAAAATGGGCTTTATCTTTATTTGTGTAACATTGAGAAATAGTTGGAGCACCTTCTAATAGTTTTTGTTCATGTTCAGCCTTAGTATCCAAAATACGGAGCGGATTTGTTTCAAATCGTTTCTGACTAGTTTCAGAAAACTGAGCAAGATTGGGACGAATAAAATTTTTCAATGCTTCCCGGTATGCTTTTCTGCAACTTGGAGAGCCGATGCTATTTAGATGTAGGGTGGTTTTATTGTTTAATCCACATTCCGATAATATATGCCATGCTATGGCAATAATCTCGGCATCTTGCTCAGGGTTTTCTGAACCAAACGCTTCCACGCCAAATTGATGAAATTGTCGCTGTCGTCCTTTTTGGGGACGTTCTCTACGAAATAAAGGCCCCATATAATAAAGTCTTTGACTCGGGGCTTGCCCACCCAAATTATGTTGAATAAAAGAGCGTACCACGGATGCCGTTAATTCAGGGCGAAGTGTCAAACTTTTCCCATCACGATCTTCCCAACTATACATTTCTTTGGAAACTATATCAGTTTCTTCACCTACGCTTCTAGAAAAAAGCCGAGTTTCTTCGAAAATGGGAGTTCTAATTTCTTTATATCCAAATTGCTGGCAAACATGATGAATAATTTGTTCAAATTGTTGCCATTTTTGTGAGTCACTTGGTAAAATATCATGTGTACCTTTTATACTGCGGATTTGGTTCACTCAGAATCTCCCGAAATAGATGATACAAGGTCGGACGCTTTTTCAAGGGTATCTTTAGGAACAAAAATCCGTACGACTTCACCTGGAATGGTAGCGCTTTCTATGCTAAAAGCAGAGGCAGTCCAATCCATTTTTAAATAATATGGAATATTGTTTTTCTCTAAGATTTCCGCAGCCATATCTGCATAAATTTTCCCTTGAAATGGTGGAAGTGCAGCCCAAGTCATTTTGGTAAGAGGCATATCTACAGCACTTGCATTAATCAAGGACACTTTACAATCGCCACATTCAATAATGTGGTCTAAATATTCGGCGTGACATTCGGGACAGATCATAATAGCTCCATTATTAGTGTCAGAATTTCCATCATTGTTGCGGTGAGTTCAAATAAAGTTTTAAAGTCTTGGTCCGGAAAAAACACCCGACTTTTTCTCTAATTTTAAATCTTTTAGCGTTGGTGATTTTACATTGAGTTTAAAGTTTATTCCTTGCCCTAATCCACTAGGAGTCCAGTTTAAAGAAAGTTCCCAGCAGTGAAGATCACGATGTACCGAAAATGAATGACTTACTAAATCACGTTGAATCATATCGAATCGAGCCCGATATGATACGCGCCATTTTTGAGTTACATTAAAAGATGAATTAGTATTAACCCAAAACGTTTTTCGTGGGTCTTCGGGATTGGTAGCCGTGTAAGAATAACTCAAGCTTATATTAGTACTCCATAAATTTTTCCCGCTTAATGTATTTCGCATATTTTTCAATGGAGCATTCAATCCCGGCCCTGCCAAATCTTCATCAGCTTGAGTTGTATCAACCTCATTGTCTTCTTTAGTATTATCTGACCATCTTTTTCCAGAAAACCTAAAACCTGTAGAAAGTCGAGCCGATGTAAGTCGAGGTTCTAAGTATCCATTCTCATTTATATTATATTCAGAAATTCGTTTTTTCTTTTTCGAATCGTACGTGTAAAAATCGTGAGTCAGGCTTAAATCTAAATTCAATTTGCCAGCTATTTTTGATCGTAAGGAAGATCGTAAATTAGATAGATTCATTGAGTCAGCTGCAAAATTGTAACTTGTACTTATTCTCCAGCTTAATAAATCGATTTTTTTATATTCATCTCCTTTTTTTACTTTAGCTTGAAA
>JABIHN010000050.1 GCA_018649625.1 Fidelibacterota bacterium
AGGCATAATTAATTGAGCTACCCATCTTGGAATATTTGGTGCAATATCAATCGGATATTTCATTTCCACCTTGAGTAAATCCCAACTGCCCCATGTTAAAGCAACCAATACTAAAAATGTCGTCACTTTTGCTATCCATTTTCCAAAATGTGGTTTTTCAGCAGTATCAAATAATGGATCTTTTGTTAATGCCAAAAGTTTGTTTTGACGTGTGGCCAGTATAGCACCTAAAAAACCAATCCATAAAGTGAAATGTTGAACCAAAACCTGTGATGCTGGAATACTATTCGTATTAAAGACTCTAGCTATTGTTTCAAAAACAGGTAATAATGTCATTGCGGCAAAGATCACAAATGCCAATGTATCTTCGCCCCATTTTAATCGATTAATTACATGGTTTATTTTTAAATTGGCCATAAAATAAAATTAATTGCCTGTTAGCTCAAGAACTCGATCATAAATATCTTCAGAAATCACATTACCTCGTAAATAGGGCTCCATTTTTTTTACTTCATTTTCCCACTCCAAAGTTTCCTCTTTAGTAGGAGTATGTATAATTAAGCCAAATTGCTTCATCGCTTCTATAGCTTGTGATTCGGCATTTCGATTTGTAGCTTGATGCTTCTTCTGAATTGACTGAGCAATTTCTATCATATCGTTATGATATATTTTTGGAATTCTATTCCAAGTTTTATTATCTATAATAATTCCAGCCATCAATGCACCCCATTTTAAGTCTAACATATGATTTGCCACACCAAATGATTGTTGAGCCAGCGCATAAAGTGGCATTGTTGAAATTGCTTCTATAAGACCTGTTTGAAGACCTGATAATATATCTGTTGATGCCAAAGGCACAGGAGTATATCCCGCTTTTTTATATATCTCCGCCCATTTAAAATCTCCTGCCCAAGTGAAAATCTTTTTATTTTTTAAATCATTAGGTGATGTCACTTTTGATTTTGAAAACCAATATGCCCATCCAAGATCAGCTAGATAAATTAGCTTGAATCCGTTTTCTTCAAGCTTTTTTTCTAATGTTGGCTGCATATCGTCTAAAACCTTATATATATCAGCTTCATTTTGAAATGCCAATGGAACATAGAAAGCTGAAAAATCGGGTACAATTTCAGTTAGTCCTTCAGTTGTAATTCCAGCAGCATGAATTTGTCCAATTCTCATTTTGCGAACCATATCCCGTTCGTCTCCCAATACTCCTCCAGGATAAATAATTAAATCTACTTTTCCATTAGTAACTTTTTTCCACTTCTGCCCCATTTCCAACAGCATTCCATGCCATTCAGTTCCTTCTGGCGCCAAAGTTGCCATTTTAACTCTAATTTTTCGTCCATATACAAGTGTTGATACTATTAAAATAGTAATTAATATTTTTTTCATTCTAAAAACATCTCATTTGTTTTAGTTAAAAGCCATTTTGCACGTTTTTTTGTAATGATATTACCCAATTCAAACTCTGCACTTCGATCCGTATCCATGTTTAAAATAAAATTGAGTTTTTCTTCATATGCTCCTTTATTTTGAAATGGTTTATCAATCGACTCTGCATATATCATAAAGGGATCAGCATAAAGACTATCTGAAATTAAGACTGCTTTATCAAAATAATAGGAAACAGAATCAATTAATGATTTCCCCGATAAATCAGGGCGAGATGAAGTATAACTCATCATTGCAGTATGTAATACACCATTTCCCCAATCTGGATCTAATGAAATTGCAGTTTTTAACATTTTTCCAACAGATGGCAAATGAACCAGTTCAAATGGATTTCCTCGGCTTGATTTTATTGCTCCACCATATGCTGCGGCTAACCAATATAAATCAAAAATATCTGAATGAGAAAATGTGATTTTGGAATTTCCTTTTAACCACAATTCGAAATTTGGAAAGGAAGTAATCAAAATTTCAGATCCAATAATTTTCGCTTCATTAAAAATTATATTTGCTTTATGATACCCTTCCAGTCCTTTTGAATAATCTTGACCTATCAAACGATCATTTTTTTCCATAAGAATACCAAAAGCATATTCATTTTTTAATTTAAGAATCTTTCGTTTCTCAATTTTAGTGGGTGATGCCTTTTTTTCTAATTTTTGTATTTTATTTTCAAAGTAGATTGAAACGAGATTCGGATGATTCAATAGGATCGACTTTGATGCACATCCTGTTGTATAAAGCAAAGAAATAAAAAGAAGTAAATGTCGCCCCATTGGCCAATATTTATATATTTTTATAAATTGGAAATGATGAACACATTGTTTTTATATCTAACCGTATTCTAGAAAAATTTTCTTCATTTTCGGAATCAGAAATAACTTGATCAATCCATTTTACAATTTGTTGAATCTCTAGTTTTCCCATACCACGTGTTGTAACAGCAGGAGTTCCAACTCTAATGCCACTCGTTACAAAAGGAGATCTCTCATCAAATGGAACCATATTTTTATTTACGGTTATTCCAGCCTTCCCTAAAGAAAGTTCAGCTAATTTACCTGTAATATTTTTATTAGATAGATCGACTAATACTAAATGCGTATCAGTTCCGCCTGATACCAATTGGTAATCAAGTTTCAGAAACTCATCCGCCATAACCTTAGCATTTTCGATGATTTTTTTTGTGTAAGATTTAAATTCCGGTTTTAAAGCTTCACCGAAGGCAACACCTTTCGCGGCTATAATATGCATTAATGGTCCACCTTGAATTCCTGGCATTACCATAGAATCTAATAACTCCGATACCTTTTTAACTCTGCCGGACTTTGGTGCAACTTTTCCCCAAGGATTTTCAAAATCTTTACCCATCATAATAATACCACCACGGGGACCTCGAAGTGTTTTATGCGTTGTGCTGGTTACAACATCACAAAATGGCATAGGTGATGGATGCAAACCCGACGCAACAAGTCCACTAGGATGAGCGATATCCGCCATAAGATATGCACCGACCAAATCCGCAATTTCACGAAATTGTTCAAATTCAATAAACCGTGGATACGCACTGCCACCACAAATAATAAGTTTGGGTTGAAATTCTTTTGCTAACTGGGCTACTTCATCAAAATCAACTCGACCAGTTTCTTTTGAAACATGATAGGAAATAAAATTATATAATTGACCAGAAAAGTTAACAGGACTTCCATGTGTTAAATGGCCACCATGAGATAAATCAAGTCCTAAAACTGTATCTCCAGGATTTAAAAAAGTCATTAGAGCCGCCATATTCGCCTGAGACCCAGAATGAGGCTGGACATTGGTGTATTCAGCATTAAATAATTCACCTAAACGAGTCCGGGCAAGATTTTCAGCTTCATCTACAAATTCGCAACCACCATAATACCGTTTTCCTGGATAGCCTTCAGCATATTTGTTAGTCATAACACCACCTGCCATTTCCATTACAGCTTGGCTAGTGAAGTTTTCAGAAGCAATAAGCTCTAGCGTTGATTCTTCTCTGTTTATCTCTTTTTCAAGAATTGTAAAAAGTTCTGAATCATGCTGAGCAAGATGAGACATTTTATTTCCAGCCAGTTTCTGCTTTCAAAGGTTCTGTAACCCAATCATAATTTGAAGAAGATGTTGAAATGCTCCTAGTTCGCCTTACTTTATCTTCAGCCATAAACCATTGCGCTTTTCCATATAAGATGTCTTTTGAGTTCTCATTAAGCCAAGCGCTTTTAGAATATCCGCTAAACCCTTTATTTTCTGCTTTTATAAAATAATCATAGGCAAGTTTTGCAACAACACGATCATCTGTACTAAATGGGTTAGATCGAAAACTTTCCCAACCATAATAATATACTTTACCTTTTTGTCCAAAACCTTCGCCTGTACCCCCGTCTAAAGTAGATGCTTTATCTGCCCATCGAAGGGCTTTTACGTAATCACCGTTTTCAAGATACGAGTCCGAAATATTAATTGCTATTCTGCTATCTCTTGGATCTATTTTAAAAAGATCTTCATATGCCTTTGCCGCTTTTGAATAGTTTCCAGTTTCTTTATGTGCTTCTGCTAATTTCCTATAAGCTAATTTGCTACTAGGGTCTTGTAGAATCACACTATTAAGAACAGGAATCGCATCTTCAAAACGATCAACTTGTGTTAATCTATCTGCATAATCAAGTCCATAACTTAAATTTTCAAGATTCCCTTCATAGCGTTTTCTATATACATCTAATGGGTCACGGCCACTACTTCCAAAAGCCATTGCTAATTCACTTTGAGCAATCTCATTATTTTGGTCATATTTTAGAATTTTTTCGAGTATATATATTTGATCATCGTATCGACCTTCATCTTTATATAATGTAGACAAATAATTCATTACAGACATATCATCAGGTGCCATATCAACTAATCTTTCATATTCAATTATTTCTCGATCTGTTTTTCCCTGCCGCTTATATGAATATGCCAATCCTTTTCTTAAATCTACGCTACCAGGTAATTTTTGTAATCCATCTAAAAGCACAAACTCTGAACTGTCAAATTTGCCCATTTGTTCATATGCAATTGCATAAAATTGATAAATTTCTCGGGGTGGTGCATAAACGGGGTTCCACTCATCACAATCTAAAGTCGTTATTTCTTTGTAAATTAGAACAGTTTGTTTCCAATCTCGATTTCGATAATACTCTGCTGCACTACTCATCAATCTAGGACAACGAACATTTCTCAATGAATCTAACGAAGCTTTATCTTTTGAATTTTGATTCGCACCATTACCTTCTGGTGGAACGCACATAGAAATAAATAGGGTACTTAATAACAACCCTATAATTTTAAACTTTCTCATTATTTTTTCTGTCTCCTTTTTACAAACCATATATCAGCTAAGCTTACGCCAACTTGTATTTGTTGTACTATTTCTGTTTTATACGTATCAGAATATGATCTTTTTCCAACGTAATAATTTAAATCAATTTGATTATCTACAATTTTAAATTTAAAACCAAGTCCTAGAGAAGCACCAATTTCGCTTATTGTAGATTTTGATTCATATAGGTTATGGTTTTTAATTGAAATTCCTGAACGAAAAGCTATTTTATCTGAAAAATTTAAAGATAGATCATTAGGGGTTTTAGTATAAGAAATATTTAAATATTTTGATTCATTTATCCAGTCATTTGCTGGAAATTTCAGATAATCACTGACATTACCATTATCTTGAAGAAGTTTAAACTCAAGAGCTAAAGAGCTTTGTTTATTAATATTTGATTCAATTCCAAATGAGTATGCACTGGGATTATGGATTCCATCAAGCCTTATATCATTATATGCTGATACACTATCCGGTGTTGGGAAATCTGAAGGCGAACTAAAATCATGATATCCATTTCCATTACCATCATCAAATAAATATTTTTTTGAATAAACACCATCTAAAGGTTTCAATGATTTTTTCAAACTTGCATATAACACAAATTTTTCATTAAAAACTGACGACAAATAAAATGTACCTAACACACCCGAATAATTGGTTCGAGAAGTTTGAATTATCGAACTTCCTTCAAAAAATATTGATTCATTTTGTCTTGATGAACCAAATAAAAAATCGCCAGAAAAACCAATAGAAATTTTATCATTCAATAAACGTGAAAATCCTATTTTAAAAGCCATTATACCACCCGATCTTTTAAAAGAATTGGAATAGTTAAACGTACTATCAAATGCAGTAAAACTCAATGTATCTTGACTTACTAAAGAAATACGTTGATCAGAATAAGGAGAAAGCGATAACCCTAACGATCCTTTTTTCTTTATAGGAATTATCCAAATAGCATTAGAGAGCCCAGAGTAACCATTATTTATTGTGTTTTCATCAATAGTATTCTCATCTCCGCTGTAAGATAAAGATAAGTATGTATACTGTAAATTATGCCAAGTTGAAGGGTTCACTAAAGAAACATTTCTTTGAAATGAAGGGACAAGAAAATTAAGTCCATTTCCAGCACTAGTAATTCCTTGATTGAAGCTATAATGGCCTAATCCAAACGAATTCATGGTACCTTGTCCATTTACAATGGACAAGGAAATAAGTCCAAGTAAAATATATTTAATTAACGACATATAAAATAGTCAAGACAGCGGATGTTGAATCATTTTCCAATTCAAATATAACAGATTCAAATGGATTATTATTTTTATCAGATACAATTTTAAACCCAATGTTGATTTCATTACCTAAAGTAATATTTTGCAAAATATTTTTCAATTCAATTTTATAAAATCCATCATTTATTTCTTTTGTTATTTTGTATGGATATCCTATTCCAGTATAGGGATCCGTTTCATTCTCTACATAATTTGTATCAGAGATTTCATTTATAGGATCTAAAGTCAGTTTAAATCCATCAGTGCTATTTGTGGTATCTACTGGAATTAATAATGTCGCATTTCGTATTAATGCGCCATCCTTCAAAGTCGTTGAGTTAAAAGGAATTGTTATAATAGACCTCTGTCCACTTCCATTACTAATTTTTATTATAGTTGTATCATCGAGAGCAATTACACCCGGATCAATAATTGAAACATCACCAAATGAGTAAATATTAACATTAACCGTATCTACATAAATTGAATCTTCAGAAATATCGAACGACTCAAGTAATCGCAATTGAATTTTGGGGTCTTTTTCTCCAGTAGTAGCATCACGACTAAATAATTCAATAAATGTAGTATCGCTATTTGATAACTGAATTGCAAAAGTTCTAACAAGATTAGAATCAGATGAATCAGTCAATGTTTCAATTAAACTCATGATATTCCAAATCAATTCTGTTCCGGTAAAGATTGATGAGGAATCCCTGTTTATATGAACTGTTGGTTGGCCAAGATCAATCCAATCAGATGGAATAAATTCATAATTTAGATTATTACTATTTAATTCATGGAATTGAGAATCTGGATTAAAATATAAATTGGGAGTTGAAGACTGATTTAATAAGCTATCATTAGAATATAATATAAATTTAACACTATCAAATGTAACAGTAGAGTCATAATAATCATTCCAGCGATAATGATCGGTAATACCTATAAAGGCAACTGGGATTTCTAATTCGTTTTTGGATCCAAGATACAACTTATCATTAGTTCCAATATTTGGTGCAACCGAATAAGGAATTGCGCTTATTCCCTTTATCGTAAGTGTGTCAATTGATAATGCTAAATGTGACAAATCAGAATTAATTGGTTTCTCAGTACATCGAAATGATGTAACAACAAGAAGAGCCCCACCTGCTAGGGTTAATATTAAAGATCTAAGTTTCATGTAGATTAGTTTATATGATAAATCAGTCGGAAAGTTTCTTTAAAACTTTATCCATTTTATCGGCAATTGCCAAGTAGTCTGGTGTTTCATCATCAGACCATTTTATTACATTTACTTTTTTCTTATTTGCTTTAATTCCTGGTTTTAAAAGCAATTCTTTAGAAATATTTGAAGATGGTTTATCAAAAATAATAATCGCATCAGCTTCAAAGGCTCCAACTTCATATATATTTAGCATCTTGCCCTTCAAAGATTTATGAATTGGTACTTCAGCATTATCAAGGTCAGTTCGAGAAAACTCAGCATATTCGTCAAGATCATGAATAACCATTACAGTTTTAATCTCTTTATAAAATTCATTAATACCATCGAAATGTTTTTTAAACATTCCTGGAACCATCGCACTTTGCCAGCCATTGCAAATAAAAATATCGGGTGCCCAAAAGAGATGTGGTAACGTACTTAAAACAGCTTTTGCGAAAAACCCATATCTTTCACCATTATCAGCTAATACGCGTCCATTTTTAGATTTATAGACCAAATCAGAGAGTGGTTTAAACCAATATTCATCTTCTAAAAAATAGACTTGTACTCTTGTTTTTGGAATAAAAGCACTCTTAGCACTTGCGCTAATCTCTTCTCCTTTATAAACAAATGGAATTTCTCTTAACCTAATTACTTCTCGTAGAATATATTTTCTTTCACTTACATATCCATATTTAGGAATGATGGTACGTATATCATGTCCTTTTTCTTGAAGAGCTAATGGAACTTTCGCTGAGAATTCACCCAAGCCAGACACGTTGGCAAATGGAGTAATTTCCGTAGTTAAATAATAAAGTTTTTTTGACATATGATTTAAATTATAGTGTTAATTAATTGATAATTGTTTTAATGCTTCTTTTGCCTTTGGATAATATTCACTACCAGGAAAATAATCTAGCATTCGCTGAAATTCTTCACGTGCTTTTTTAATATTCCCTATACTCTGATAGGATAATCCAATTTTGAGTTGCGCATCGTCATCCTTATCTGTTGCTGGATAAGTAAATACTTTTTCAAATGCTGCTATTGCTTTTTTGAAGTTTTTTTGGGAATAATGACATTCTGCTAGCCAATATTGACTGTTGTCAGCTAAATCATTTGTTGCATCTGACAAAACTAATTCTTTAAAACCTGAAATTGCTTCATCAAATTCTTGATTTTGAAAATGTCCTAAGCTTTCCATGTAAGTTTGTTTATATTGAGCAGAATTATATTTAGGTTCTGCCGTTATAGGAGAATCCGATTTCAGTTTAGCCATTTCACTATAACTATTTGTCAGTGTTACAATTTTATTTTCTACTAACACCAATTTATTAAATATTTCAAGAGCAGTACTGTCCATATATCTCGACTGATTTTCAAGACTCACAATTTTATCACTAAGTGTATTAATTCTTTTTAAGATAACTAATGTCACAGAATCTTGTTGAGCTTTACTTTTAACTGCCTGTTTAAAAGCGGCCATTAATTCAGGTAATAATATTTGATTATCAAGTTCTAAAGAATCTACTTGTACACGAATTCTATCAACCTTGGCATGAATTCGTCTATGCTCTTTGTTTGCTTCCTTGCTGCTATACCCTTGACTGAAAGCAAATGCAGTCATAAATATTAGAGCGAAAATTATGTTTTTTATGTATGTGGAATGATAGGTCATTCTTTTATCCGTTTTGTTCTTCAAATCGGCGAGGAATTTACCGTTTGAATGTTCATCATCAAATACAATTATCAGTCAGAATAATTAATACTTAGATTTAATATTAAACCCAACATAAAATAACTTGATATTAAAAAGGACCCTCCCGCAGAGATGAAAGGCAATGGCAAACCTTTAACAGGAATAAGACCAACTGTCATTGCTGTATTTACAAATACATGGCTTAATAATATCGTAGCAAATCCAACTAAAGCCAAACTCGAAAACCGATCATTTGATAAATATGATTTTTTCATAATTTGAGAAATAAAATAACCAAATACTAATAATACAATTGAGATTGTTATGAATCCCAATTCTTCACCAATCACAGACAGTATAAAATCCGATTCTTGAACGGGTAAAAAATTTAAATGAGTTTGAGTTCCTGCTCCCCACCCTTTACCAAAAAGGCCTCCAGATCCAATAGCAGTTTTACTTTGAATAATTTGGTATGCTGCACCTAGTGGATCTTTATCCGGGTTTATAAAAGTCAAAACTCGATTTTGTTGATATGCAGATAAAGAATTCCAGAGAATGGGTGATAATAATCCAATGAAAATATTACCAAAAAACAATAATAAAGAAAGAAGCAACTTCGGTCTAGCTATAAAAATTGTTAACCCTAAAATAATTGCCCATATTGTAAATGCTATAGTGTGAAATGCAGTAAGCATACTAAAAAGTGGTGCTAGAAATAAAAATAAATAAAAAGGTCTTGCTCCAGCCCAGTATAGCATTGGTAAAACCGGTACAATCATAACAATAGCTGTACCAAGGTCAGGTTGTTTTAATACAATTACTGTTGGTATTAATACCATAATTATAGGGAATATGGTTGAAGTAACTAACTTCATCTTCAAATTATGGTCAGATAAATATCTGGCTAAAGCTATCGTAGTAAAAATTTTAGCGAACTCACTTGGTTGTAGTGCAAATGGAAGTCCAATATCCAACCAGCGATATGTACCAGCATGAGATTTCCCTAAGAATGGCAATAAAACAATTATTATTCCAAATACATAAATTAAATAAGCATATTTATGTATTATATATTTGGGAATAAATATTATAATTATAGTACTAATTATTGCTGGCACCATAAATAATATCTGTTTGGAAAATGGGTTCCCAAGTATAGTTCCTATATGATGTTGAGAAATGCTTTTTAAAACAAGAAGCCCTATAACTGTAAGAATACTAACAGCCCAAATTATATTTGTTGGCAAATCTTTTATTTCAAACTTTTTTAATTCAAAAATCATTTTGAAGCAAAATCTTGTTTTTTTAGTATATTGGTAAATACCTTTCCAGCTATTGGCGCTGCAACAGCCCCTCCTGAACCTGCATTTTCTAATAAAACAACTATTGAGTAATTTTGATTTGAAAATTCTGCCCAACCTACAAACCAGGCATGATTGTTGCCATGTGGGTTTTCAGCCGTTCCAGTTTTTCCATAAACTTTTACCATTGGAGAATTAGGTTGCGCTTTTTTACCTGTACCATTATCATGAGAAATCACTTCCCCCATTGCATTAATAATTCTATCCCAATTCTCAGAACTGATTTGTGGATGAGTGTTCTCAGGCAACGAGGTTCCCAATACAAAATGAGGAGTATTAGCTTCGCCTCTTGTAGCTAATAAATTTATATAATTTAGAACTTGAATAGGTGTAACTAAAAGCTCGCCTTGTCCAATTGAAAAATTCAAGATTGCACCTTTAGACCACCCATATCGCCCATGTTTTTTATTCATATAAGCTTTATTAGGAACTAGTCCTTTTGCTTCACCTATAATATCAACTTTCGTAGTAGCTCCAAATCCAAATTCATTAAATGTATCAGATAATAAACCTAAATCATATAAATTGACCGTTTTATAGAAATATACATCGCAGGAATTAATAAGAGCTGAATTAAGATTCATTTTACCATGCCCCTGACCTAACCAACATCCAAATAATCTGTCACCAAATTGATAGGCCCCAGCGCAATCTTGTAAAGTTAATGGATCAAATTTCGGATTTTTCATCAGTGTTGCAACTGTAACCATCTTGACAATAGAACCTGGAGGATATAATCCTGAATTAAATCTATTAATTAATGGTTTACCCGGATCATACAGAATGTTTTTCCAATCTTCTTCCAACATCAATCCAGTAAATAAATCTGGTTTGTAATCTGGTGCACTAACTGCCCCAAGTATTTCACCTGAACTAGGGTTACCCACCAAAATTACACCACGCTTATTTTTCATTAACGCTTCTATGGATTCTTGAATCTCAATATCTATGGTTGTGACAATGTTTTGACCTGGCTTAGGGTTTATTAGTGGAAGGTCGCTTACATATCCAACTTCACGACCCAAGTTATCAACTTCATAAAATTTTACACCTCTTTTCCCTTTTAAATATAATTCGTATTTTTTTTCGAGCCCATTCCATCCAATCATATCTCCTAATTCATATTCACTTTTATTTGGGATTGATTTTCTAATTTTCTTATCTACTTCTTTTACGTATCCTAAAATATGAGATGCTCTAACTCTTGAAGGGAAATATCTTTCTGGAATTTGTTGATAATAAATTCCTTCTAAATCTAATTTATTTTCTTCCAATTTTGAAATTTGTGTAAAAGTTAAATCTTTTGCTAACCTTGTGGAAATAAATCTTCCCCTATAGTACTTTGAATAATTTTTTGAAACTCTTATGGAATCCAATCCTATTATTTTCGATATAAAACCAAACTTTTGACCTTTCTCAGACAATTCCCCCGGAATAGCCGTAAGAACATAGGTTGGCAAATTATCAACTAAAATATGTCCGTTTCTATCAAGAATTAATCCACGAGGAGCAGTTGTAGTAACTTTCCTTATACGGTTGGTATTTGCTTTTTTTCTATATCTATCATGGCTTAATATTTGAATATAAAAAAAACGAGCTAGAAGAATTGCTATCAATATCCATACTATGACAATTGACACTAAATATTGACGTATAGAGACTAGGTTGTCAGCTTTTAACATTATGCTATTTTATGAATTGGATAAATAAATTGAAATATCCCAGCAAAACATAAAGTATAAAGCGTTGTGCCAACCCATTGTCCAAAAAACTGTTGTGGATTTATTGCCCAAATTTCTTGATACTGTACAACACAGAAAATAAAAAATTGTAACGAAAGAATTAATATCCATGAAATTGAAAAATAAAAAGGATTTAATTTCGAATATTGTCCCATTAAGAATCCACCAAGATATCCAGTCATTGAATAAATCATTGGAGATAATCCGAAAAAAGATACAGAGCCCGACAAGTCTATTAAAAGACCAATTAAAAAACCAGCAACTGTACCAAATGCCCCCCCATATCGAATTGACCAGTATAATACAAGAATTGCAATGAAATCTGGACGAATTGTTTGAATAGCAAGAAAATCAGCTAGTAAAAGCTGAATAAGCCATACAAATATGCCCGTAATAAAAAAATTACTCCATTTCATCATTAGCATCTACAATTACAAATACATATTGAAAAGAACTCATATCGTTAGGGAGATTAACATTTAAAATCTTTTGAAAACTCCCACGTTCATCTAATACTCCAGCAACTTCTCCAACGGGGAGCCCTGATGGGTAAATATCACTAAACCCTGAAGTAATAATTTTATCTCCAATATTAATATTTACATTTTTCTGTACTTCCCGCACTTGCCCTTTACCAACGCCAAGCCATCTCAATATTCCGGTGGCACCACTAGGAATAATCCGAACACTTAACCGATAATTAATATCTGTTATTAATTGTACAACTGTTGCCGTTTCTCCGGCTGAAATGGTTTTACCAATAACTCCTTTTGGTGTCAAAACGGTTTGATTTGCTTTTACACCATCGTTTGTACCTACATCTATAACTATTGATAATAGATTTGGTTGAAGGCCTTTGTTTACAACACGAGCGGGTTTAAGATATATTTTAGTCTGCCGTTTAAAGTCTAGCATTTCTAATAATTGTTCATTTTCTTTTTGTAGGTTGAGCATGGATTCAACCTGAAGAGATAAAGATAGAGTGCTTTCTCTAAGAAGACTATTCTCATCTTCCAGAAACATGAGGGATTTAATCCAAGTTACGGGTGATGAGATAAATGCAACTATTTCAGTCGATTTTCCTCGGATGACATACATCCGTTGATTATCATTATTTAAAAGTAAAATGGATGAAAAAAACAGAGAGAGGAGAAAAAGGAAATGATTTTTGTTACGGACAATCGCAAGGTAAAGACCGCGCATAAAGATCTACAACAATACTGCTTCGTATTTTTTTAAATTTTCTAATACCATTCCAGTTCCCTTGACTACGGCTAATAATGGATCTTCAGATACATTAACGGGTACATTTGTCCGTTCACGTATAATTTGGTCAATTCCATTTAGTAAACTTCCACCACCAGCAAGGATTATTCCTCTTTCAAGAATATCTGCAGCAAGTTCTGGTGGGGTTTGTTCAAGACAACGTTTTACAGCTTCCACAATTTGATTAACTGGTTCTTTTAGAGCTTGACGAATTTCATCCGATGAAACTTGAATTGTTTTTGGTATTCCGGATACTAAGTCTCTTCCCTTTACAGCAATTTCAGTAGAATCCATTTTCATTGCAGATCCTACCGATTTCTTAATTCTTTCGCTCATGCCTAACCCAATCTCAAGCTTATGTTCATTTCGAAACCATTGTAAAACAGCTTCATCCATTTCATCACCTGCAATTCGAATTGTTTCTTTTGTCACGACACCATTCAATGAGATTACTGCAATTTCAGTTGTACCTCCACCGATATCAACAATAATATTTCCTACGGGTTTACTAATATCGAGCCCAATCCCAATTGCGGCAGCAACAGGTTCTTCAATTAAGTAAACTTCACGAGCATTAGCACGTTCTCCTGATTCTTTAACTGCTTTTCGTTCGACTTCTGTTACACCTGAAGGGACACATATAACCATTCTTGGCCTAGCGAGTCGATTTAAATTTATTTTCCGAATAAATCCTTGAAGCATACCATCTGTCATTTTAGAATCAGCAATGACACCATCTTGTAATGGACGAATTGTTTCTAACTCGCGATGAGTTTTCCCAACCATCGCCTTTGCTTCGTCGCCAACGGCGACAATAGACCCGTCAAGAATATTTCTCGTCACGATTGATGGTTCATTAACGATAATTCCATGACCTTTTAACCATATAAGTGTATTGGCTGTGCCGAGATCAATTGCTACATCACCGGAAATCCAGTTGAATAATTGTGGGAGTTTAAAGAGGTTCACTATGTATAATATTTATTATTTATTTGAATTTGAATATATAAGTTACACAGAAAATCTGACTGATATAAATGGACATTTTCATTATTTGTTTTTTCGTGCTTCCATCATACCAATTTTACTCAATTCATCAGCGCGAGTATTTTTTTCACGCCTGACATGTGTTACTACCCATTTCCCCATATTCTGCAACTCTGAAAAAACTAACGTATGGAGCTTTTTCATTCGATCATTTTTTACTTTATATTCACCATTAATTTGTTTGACCACTAACTCACTGTCTGAAAAAATTCTTAAATCCTGAATATTAAGTGTTAAAGCATCTTGGATACCTTTTATCATAGCCATGTATTCAGCTTCATTATTTGTTTTATCTATTAATGGAATAGCGAATGAAAATATTTCAATTCCATTCGAATATATTACTCCACCAATTCCAGCAGTTTTTGAATGAAGATCCGAAGCCCCATCTACATATAAATCAGCAGTGCCATGGTCTTCATTCGGTTTCTTTATCATTGCTAATAAAACAGTTTTATGGGCTTCATTTAATCCCGATAAACTTATTGCAGCTTGAATTGCATTAATTTCTGTATTAGATAAATTTTTCATGTTAAGAGTTAAAGTAAGGGTTCGTTCCCGATTGCGAAGAACACTCTTCCCAGTAATAACACCAATTGCAAAGAATCGTTTTCTTTGGTGGAAATATTCCCCCATTTATTATTTTAGTTCTAATCGTATCAATAGCATTTTTTGTTTCAATAATAACATTGTTTAATTCATCATTATTTCTAATTGATTCAACTTTAATACCATGTTGGATAAAATGCCATACTAATTTTACCGATTTTATATTTTCAATTTCTGACATCAGTCCAATTTGATACAATGCTAATTGATGATCTTTGTCAGCTGCATTTTGGGACAAGGCTCTTTTTCCAGTTTTATAGTCATGAATTTCCCAATTTCCATTTCCGTCATGATCAATTCGGTCAACAATTCCTTTAATTTTATAATTTTCATCATTATCCAATAAAAAAACCATTTCATGCTCATTCGCAATTACTTTTTCTTCAAATGGATAGTTAAGTCTATAAAATCGAGCAATGCACTCTTCCCCTAAATTAAAATAGTCTCGAGCTTGTTTATTTTGATATACTATAGCAACGCGATTATGCCATTTCTCTTTCCAAAGAGACCGATGTACTTTCAATATTTCATCTACTAAAGGGACCACTCCCGTTTTAACTAAATTATACAAATACTCAATAGATTCATGGACTCTCTTTCCGAGGAATGCTTCGACTCCTTCATCCTTTTTATAATTTTGATCAATATATCGAAATTTAAATTGAGCTGGACATTTTTTAAATGATTGGATTCCGCTATGAGAGAATCTTTTTAAAATCATAAACCAACTCCCAAAAATGGTGTTTCAAGACGAAAATCACCAAAGCCATTTTGATCTTTAAAAACAAATTGTTTACTGACTTTATAATAACTCCATACTTGGTAAAGAGATGACGAAGATGTGGACGGATTAGTACGTTGAACTTCGTCCGGTGCCCCAAATAGGATATAAATCATTCCTCGGTCAGTTTCCCAGCCAGGTTGCCATGCATCAAAATGCTCATTTGCATACCAGACACGACCATAATATTCTTCCATGAGTTCATTGTATTCAGTTTTTGGAGTTGGATCTCGATCTTTCCACAGCGTATAAAATATCTGTTCCTTATCCTTGGATGATTGGCCCTTGAGTTTTAAACGTTCATCATTGGAAATAATATATTTCATCTGTTTTAATGCCATATCAATATTATTAACAAAATTTGAAATACCCGATTTATAGGTTGAGAATACAATTTGCTTTTTATCTTTTTTCCTATTTTGAGTAATAATTATTTCAAAATCATTTTTAATGGATTCAAGGTTCAACGCCGGAATGAAAATTATTTCTTTAAAATATCCCAAATCGCCATAACCATTAAATTGATTAATAAGTGAATCTGTTATATTCCCATTCGATAAATAAACTTCAACGTTAAAATCGCCGGGACCAACAAATCCAGAAATCTGTAATTGTATTCCATCCCCGATTTCTCTTACTCTATATCCTTTTGTAGGAATCATTCCGTCTTTAAATCCCCATTTCCCATCTAAGTTTAAAAAGAACAAAGGTGTCATTAAGGATGGAGTTGACAAATAGGCTTCTAAATTTATTTTTTTCTTTTGAATACCTTTCTTTCTTGTATCTGCATCTTGTAACTCACCAATCAATTCATACTTTTCTCCAGTTGGAATGATAAATGTAAAAAAATGTTTACGATTTTTTATTTTGGATTTTGTATGTGTATAATCCGTTACCCTAATTGAATCAGTCCAAATATGATGCCCTAAGCTCTTTCCTTTTTTCCCTTTAATTCCAATCGAAGCTTTGTATACCGCCACAAACTCATTTCCATCTTTTACAAATTGTAATGAATAAAAAGGAATTTCAATAAATGTAACAATTTTAATGGAATCTGAATCTGCAGGTTCAGCAAAAGGAATGAGAGAAAATTTCTCAACATTAGTTTTTATTTTTTTAGACCGTCCCATTCCTTGAGAAAAAAGAAAGCCAACAATGAAAAATGCTGTAAGAAGAATAATTATATTTCGTTTCATGAATCTCTTTTCCATTTAAATTTTATGAGACCTCTTGATGTCCCTAGCCAAACTACATTTCCATCCAGTTTAATATCATTTACTTGTCCAATAAAATCATATGAGTAATCCCGATAAAATCCTGTTTTTTTATTAATTCTGACTAACCCGTCTTTAGTTCCAAGAAAAAGGAATTTACGATTCACGGCCATTGAATAAACTGTGTTTCCATGGTAAAGCGTTGATGGATAAACTAAGTTCCACTCCTGAGTATCAAGTCTGAATTTAGCAATTCCCATCTCTCCTGCCACAAAAATTACACCATCATATTCTTTAATTGCTGTAATTCGAACCATCATTTCAGGAAAGTCTTTCCGGCCAATATCTTTTGCCTGTCTTATTTGGGGATTTATTTTATTAAATACAAATAATCCAGACCTAGATCCAATCCAAATATCATTATCAATTCCTTCAATATCATATACAGGAATATTATTAAATAAGGGTTCAATTCCAATAGGTGCTTCTCTACGAATTGATTTATCAATTCGACTTAACCCAGCGGAAGACCCCACCCAAACATAGTTTGAATCTCCATAAATATCCCATATAGCACCTGAAGGAATTCCTCTGGTTTCATCCAAAGTACGCCAATAGTTTTTTTTCATATCAAATACCAACATCATTTCATTTCCACCTGCCCATAATTCATTATCAGAAACATGAATAGAATATATTGAAGTCGGCTGCATATTTATTGTTCCATCAAATTGGTAAATGTCGGATTCAATAGTTTGTGGATTTAGTCTAGAAATACCTTTAGATGAAATATAATCAGAACTTCCAATCCAAAAGTCTTCGCCATCATCAAATATCGCCAAAACATCCGTATTTGATATATCAGGATATAAGGGATAAAAAGTTTCCATGGTGGTCGTACCTTGAAAGAAAGTACCATCTTCTGCTCCAGCATAAACATTACCATTTCGACCAATTAATCCTGTTGATATATCGATTCGTCTCCCTAAGTCATCAATTAATTCGTCACCATTTAATATCCAACCCGCCATAACAGAATATGTCATAAATAATTCATGAAGATCCGATTGCCCAATATACCGTCCACTGCTCCATTCAATATTTAATTCATCAGGGACCGGATAAATTCCAATCAAAGTTCCAGATGAATGATCTAATTTCACATAAGAAGATCTAGCCTGAAGCCAAAGAAAATTTTCAGACGACCCTATTCGATTAATTAAATCATTTCTTGACAACCCTAGGTTTTGGAGATTTTGTGCATACCAATCTCCTTCTCTCGAAAATGAATATTGAATATGATTAGATGATGCGGCCCAAATTAGCCCAGTTTTCATATCAAAATGAGTTGCGGTAATATTATTATCTTTCAATCCTTGTGCAATTGTAATTGGCTCATCAAAATTTTGGCTAAATATATTAAATCTTTTTAACCCGCCCATTTCTGTACCAATATATGCAAAAGTAAATCCTTCAGTAATAGATGTAATGGATCCGCTTCCTCTATACAATGTCCAGTCGAAGGGACGAAATCGTGAATCTGGCTGTGCGGTAAGTTGGCTAGGTTGAGTAAATAGTAAAAGAAATAAGAGGATACGAATCATCAATCTATTGGAATCTAATTTGAATGATGGTTAACAATGTCCAATAATGAAGCAGTATTAATTGGAACGACGCCTAACTCTTCACAAACCCTACCTGCTGCCAAATTAGAAAGCCAAGCAGATTGAGCTGGAGACAGGCCACATAAGTCACTCAATACAAATGTGGCGATAACTGTATCGCCTGCTCCTGAAACATCATGTACAGCTCTAGCTTTAGTCGGAATTTGTAAAATTTCATTTTTCATAAAAAGGGTCATCCCTTTTTCTCCTTGAGTGATCATAAGCATGTTAAAATTATGTTCTTTTCTAAATAATTCACCAGCTTTTTTAAAATCATTTACATCATTATTTCTAGAATAAAACTCCGATAAATTAGGTTTAAATAAGCGAGCATCTGAAAAACATGAAAAATGATTTTTTTTTGGATCAACATAAACAGGAATGGATTTCTTTTGACAAAGATTCATTATCCATTCTATCAACTCTTGGGTAAAAACACCTTTATTATAATCTTGAAGAATGACAGCATCAATTTCCGTAAGAGAATTAATAATAGTTTGTTTTAGGGTTGCAGCTATTTCAGCTGATGGTATTGAAATGGATTCCCTGTCTAATCGTACTACCTGTTGTCCCTGTGCAATAATCCGTGTTTTCACAATAGTTTCTCTTGCATTATCAGAAACTAATTGACAACGAATTCCTTCATCTTCGGACAGAATTGTTTTCAAAATGCGCCCACTATCATCTTTCCCAATTAATCCTATGAGAGTGACATTTCCTCCTAACCCATGAATATTGCGCGCCACATTTGCTGCACCGCCAGAATGATAATCTGTCCTTTCAATATGAACTATTGGAACTGGCGCCTCCGGTGAAATTCGATCAACACTACCCCAAATATATTTATCTAACATTACATCCCCAATTACAAGAATGCGTTTTTCTGTAATCTTATTAAATAACGATTTAAGATCTATTTTCATTTTAGACAATTCGAAATTGAATTTTGAATAATTATGAAATGAGTTTTACTTTTTCACCTGATTTTTTCGAGTCTTTGTTTTACTTTGATTTCGACTATCTCTTTTATTCCGATTATCATGACCTCGTTGTGGTTTTCTTGACAATCCTGAACGAATTTTTGAAATATGTCCATTATCTAGATAAATTAGGACAGATGCAAATTTTTTCAAGAGAATATCTGTAGGAGAAGATAAAACTAACGTTGTCCCTAATGTACGATTCATTTTGGTGAGTTGATTTCGAAAATCCTGTTCCATGGTTGAATTGAAAAATACAGCGTAATCATCTACTAGCAATACTCTTGGGTCTACTTCGCAAGCAAAAATCATCCCAAGCCAATGTCGTTCCCCTTGTGAAATATTATTCAATTTTCTAGACCAGAGGTTTTTAAAACTCCCTGAATTAAAATATCTCGTTTTTATTATATTTTTTTTCTTTCCAAAATGAGAAGAAACATAACTTGAAACAGTAACATTTGAATTAGATAATTCGGGATTATTCGAGTAGAACACTTCTTCGTGAGGAAGTATTTTACCACGCCAATTTGTTTTATAAGGATTTTCGTCGTACAAGACAGTACCACTTGTCTCTTTTTCTACACCAGCTAATATATTTAATAAAGCAGATTTCCCACTGCCAACCGTTCCTATTATTCCATATATAGTTCCCGGATGGATTTCAAGACTACTTATATTTAAAGCTTGATGAGATCCAAAGGATTTCTCTAATTTTTTTACCTTAAATATTAATCTTTTTGATTGTGCCATTTTCTTTTCCTTTTGGGTCAAAGCCCATTAGAAAAAGGGATCAAATAAAATGCGATTTAATGAGTTTGTTTTTCTAACCAGCGTTCCGAATCAATGGCTGCCATGCACCCAGACCCTGCTGCTGTAACAGCTTGTCTATAGGTATGATCTTGAACATCACCACAAGCAAAAACACCTTCAATATTTGTATAGGTAGAATCTGGTTTTGTAACAATGTATCCAGCTTCATCTAATGTAATAGAATCATTGAAAAGTTTTGTATTTGGGTCGTGGCCTATAGCCATAAAAACACCATCACATTCGATTTCTCGTTTTTCACCATTACGGGTGTCAACAAGACGAACAGATGTAACTCCTGTTTCTTTTGTGCCAATGATATCATCTACGTTGGAGTTATACTCCACTGATATTTTAGGATTTGCCAAAGCACGTTCGACCATTATTTTAGATGCTCGAAACTCTTCTCTTCTATGAATTATAATAACTTCAGATGCAAATTTGGTTAAAAATGTAGCTTCTTCCATTGCGGAATCACCGCCACCTACAATGAGAACTTTTTTATCTCTATAAAAAAAGCCATCACAGGTCGCACAAGCAGATACGCCATTCCCCATTAATTCAGTTTCAGATTTTAATCCAAGAAGACGTGCTGTTGCACCGGTTGAAATAATTATCGCGTCTGCGGAATACTCATTGCCACTGGTCCATACCTTATATGGACGCTCAGAAAAATCAACTTTATCAATAGTTTTGAATACACATTCTGCACCAAAGCGCTGTGCTTGTTTCCTGAGTTCATCCATTAAATCTGGTCCCATAATTCCATTGGGGAATCCTGGGTAATTTTCTACATCTGTTGTTATTGTGAGTTGGCCACCCGGTTGGGCACCTTCAAAAACTAAAGGACTTAAATTTGCCCTTGCTGCATAAATCGCAGCTGTCAACCCAGCAGGTCCAGAACCAATGATAATGACTTTCCGCTTCATTTCCCTTTTTCCTTATTAATTAAATAATTTCGTCTAACATTTTAGTGATATTCTCTTTTGGAACAGCACCAACAATTTGATTTACTACTTTCCCATCTTTCATGATTAATAATGTGGGAATACTTCTTACACCATACTTCATAGCAGTGTTTTGATTTTGATCAACATCAACTTTTCCAACAGTTACCTTACCATCATATTCTCCTGCTATTTCTTCAATGATGGGTGAAATTGCCTTACAAGGGCCACACCACGTTGCCCAAAAGTCAATTAAGACAGGTACAGTTGATTGAGTAACATCTGATTCAAAGTTTTGGTCGGTAAACTCTTGTACTTTTCCAGACATAAGTCCTCCAATTATTAATAAAATAAAGCCTAGTAAATTAGGGACTCAAATTCGATTTTTTTAAATGTATTTTCCTATTGTTCTAATAATTTTATGAAGAAAACATTGAAAAAATCATAACGGAGTGAATTTATAAATCAAACAGTTTATTAACTATGTTACATATTATATACAAACAAAAAAGGGACTGATATTTCAGTCCCTTTGAATTAAAAAAAGTATTCTTAAAAATTAATTTTTATCTTCAGCGGCTTTTGCTTTCTCTTTTTGAATTAAAGCCAAATCTTCGATTTCTTTTAATTGTTTCTCTAACCTAGACGTTGTTTGTTCTAAGTCCGAAATACCTTGCTTTAGCTTACGAATAATTCCTTTTACTTCAATAGCTAAATCATCAAGATCATTATTTACATCCTTGAATTTTTTATTGGTATTTCGTTTGAAATTGTCAAGAGCAAAACTCACATCATCAATCATAGAAGCCAATGAATCTGTGTTCTTTTCAATGAGATCTGAATTAGCGACAATATCCTTTTGAGCTTTCCTTAAATGTTTACCTCGGCCAACAAATCTTAAGTTATAAACACGTAAACTATCCGAAAACTCATTCAGAACGATATCCACATGCTCTGTATCAGCTAGGTTTAGCTCATCCATTCGGATATTTAGTTCATCGGTTAAAAATTGGAAATAAAATGCACTAACAAAAAGTGCGCCTAATATTACAAATACAAATTTATCTTTAGCGTTCATTCAATCCTCTATGTTATTTACGTTCTAAGCGCTTTTCCCAAGCACTCATTTCAGGAGTATCTTCTAATTCTTTATCCGCTTCATTTGCTACACTATCTTCAGAAGACGCTTCATTGCCTTCCATCAAATCATGCATGATTTGATTTCGCCTGTCTGAACTTAATTTCAGTGCACCCATGATTTCTTTTACTTCTTCATTAAAATCAATTATAGTACGTTGAAGTCGCGTAACAAGCTCATCAAACAACACACGTCCGTAGCTTTCGTTAATTTCGGATAATAAATTATCCAGCTTATCGTTTAGATATTTAGTTCTACTATCTTTGTTTTCAAAATCAATATTCATTTTTTCTTTAACAAGTTATTTCTGAATTGGTAAAAATGAGTCTAGAAATTTCATACAAGATTTGCAACATCGCAACCCAAAGTTCATGGCCAGTGATTCATTTTTTTATACCCCAATTTTTCAAGGGGTTTAATAAGAGTCAAAACAGTTTTTTTTTGAATTTTATATGGCAGATTATCAAATGTTTTAATTTTTAACAGCTCATCATTATTTCCAATACCTGAGACGGGAATATCCATTTTCCCTTGTCCTGTTATAGTCATCTTATCTTGAATATTTACTATCACCGAAATAAATCTTTGTCCTTCACCCCAATCATATAATTTGTAATCTGTGAATAAAAATCCATCGTTTGGGGCGTACTCTAAAATTACAAATCCATCTTCAATTAAGAAATTTCTCATTTCTAAAATCACATCTTCTCGTGGTTTATCATATGAAAAATGCATAACCATTCTTGGATAGGTTGGGCAAAATGAAAATTGTACAGATGAAAATGAAAGAAATACAAAAAGGATGCTACGCAAGAATAATTACCTAATCACAGTTCCTATTCGATTCCAACGTGGAATCCAAGAATCTAAATCAATTGAAAAATAAGTGAAAAGTGCTTCGCCAAGAATATTGTTTTCAGGAACGTAGCCCCAATACCTTGAATCTAGGCTGTCATCACGATTATCACCCATAGCCCAATAATAATTTTGAGAGATTACATATTCATCTAATTCAGAAATCGGCTTCCCGTCAATTAATAAATACTGAAAATGTTCATCTTTAATTGCTTTGCTCCACGGTGTTAGCAACCTTCCTTTTGGGAAATAATTTTCATATACAACGGGGTCCCCTTTTCTTCGAAACAACTCGTTAGGATCTTGAAGTGTAAATTCATAATTAACATTATCATTCACCAGGCTTGCTTTGTGAGACTCCATTAATATAATTGGTAACAAGAATCGCCAATCAGTTTGCTCATTTATTTGGAAAACATCACCAGTTTTCGGTATATATATGGGACCAATATTATCTCTGTTTAAATTTGTTTCAGATGATAAAAAAATATCTGGTTGTCGATATTGTTTTTTCATAGAAGCAGTAAGATATTTACCATGTTCCCACATTGGAATTTCCAATCCATTTATAAATAGTTTTTTTGCAATAACACTCAATGTATCTCCAGGTCCAGCAACACATCGCTTCACATATTTTACATATTTGTCATGTGGATATTTAAAAATTAGAACATCACCTTTTTGTGGAATTTTAAATTCAGGAAATTTAATATAAGGAATAAAAAAACCGATATCAGTATAAGGAATTCCTATCCAATCTGGTGTACGTAAACCGTAAACAAATCGACTTCCAATTAGGAAGTCTCCCGTCATTATTGTGTTTTCCATACTACCCGTGGGAACAATATATGCTTCCAGCACTGTAACTTTCACTAATAGAACAGTGAGTACAATATAGACGATTGCTTTTGTTTCAGATATTATCTTTTTAGTATTCATAGGCAATTAATTTAGCACAGAAATTAATGCATCAATCTAAGAGAATCCCTTCAAAATGTTTAATAATCGGTTTTTTATTTTGTAACAAAACGGATACACAATCAATTCGAAAATCATCAATTTGTTCTGTGTCTTCTTGATATTTAAAAATAGCATGACTAATTTTTTTGAGTTTATTTGAATCTACTTTTTCATCCAACGAATTAGGATGCGTTTTGTAGGCAGTTTTTACTTCAATAAAAACAAATTCATTCCCATTCTTTGCAATTATATCAATTTCTCCATGTGGTGGGCAATTCCTATTCATAACAATAATTTTTAATCCTTTATTTCTCAAATAAAGAGCTGCCAGTTTTTCACCCATCCATCCAATACGTTTTTGCTCTGAAAGCCATGTTAAGGTTGGCATTTTTTTACTAACAGGATTAAACGTACGTCTATGAATAGGTGTTGCTCGATATTCATTTAAAACACTCATGTGGAATGATGTACCATACCCTTTATGTTTTTCAAATCCATATTCGGGGAATATTATACCATAGTCTGTCATTATTCTATCTCGTGTAACTTTAGCAATAATTGACGCTGCTTTTATTGAGTCTATTAAATCGTCTCCACCAATTACACCTTCATTCGGAATGATTTGATTTTTTAATGGATGACCATCTATAAGTGCTCTATCAGGTTTAAACGGTAAATTTCCCAAAGCAATTTGCATCGCTTTTAAAGTAGCTTCTAGAATATTAATTTTGTCAATTGTTTTTACATCTACTGAACCTATTCCGATACCTAATGCCTGTTCATAGATTAATGGAAATAATTTTTCTCGTTTTGATTTTGAAAGTTTTTTGGAATCACGTAATCCTATTATTGTATGATTTTCGGGCAAAACAACTGCCGCTGCCACCACAGGACCAGCCAAAGGTCCTCGTCCTACTTCATCAACGCCTGCAATCATTTCCATTCTTTTTTCCAATATGAGTTTCCATCGGTTTGAAGCCAAAGTGCTCCTGAATAATCTGTGCGATGAATTTTAATTTGATGTGTTCTTAATCTATCCATAACTACGGGAGATGGATGTGAAAATTTATTGCCGTCACCAACAGAAACCACAGCCAATTCCGGATTCATTTTTGCCAATACATTTTCTGTGGTGCTGGTAATAGATCCATGGTGGCCTACTTTTAACACATCTACTTTCAAATATGAATTATACTGAATTAACGCTCTATCACCTTCGTGTTCCAAATCACCCGTGAATAAGAACGATTTTTTTCCAACAATAAGTTTAAACACGATGCTTGCATTATTTACATTGTGCTGACTAACAGAAAACAAAGAATCAGGCGCTAGAAAATAAATTGATTCCATGGGTGTGATTTGTAATACTTCACCAGCTTTTGGTATTTTAATAATAGTTCCAAGTTCATTATAAGTTTCTATCAAATGATTATATGTCCAGGAACCATATCCTGAATATGTATCCATAAGTGTATCAGCTGGAATTTGTTCGACTATAGATACAAGACCACCTATATGGTCAGCGTGAGGATGACTCATAACTACCCACTCAAGTTTTTTAATTCCTAAATAATTTAATACCGGAATAACAACTCTTTCCCCCCAATCTTCTCTTCTATTTCGGTTTCCGGCATCCACAAGCATTGTTTTTCCATTTGAGAATTGAATTAATGCAGCATCTCCTTGCCCAACATCCATATATATAATATTTGTCATCGGATTTGAAATATTTCCCCAAATCATCAAGTTGGACATAAGTAGGAGAGCAATGATTCCCTTACCACGATATTTTAATTGAAATAAATAAAATAATGCAATAATCAATAAACTATAGAGAATTATATCAACAAAGGTAACTTGAGAAATCGAAATTAAAGAAAACGAAAAAGACGAAAAAAATTGAGCAAACCAAGAAATGATAATTTGTAATGTTTCGGCTACATTCCCTGCCAATTCTGATAAAATTGGGGAAAATGAAAAACCGAGTATTATAAATCCAACGACTACAATTAATCCTATGATTGGAACTATGATTACATTTGCCAAGAGAGAAATAATTGGAATCTTATGAAAGTACGATGCCGTAATAGGTAATGTACCGATTTGCGCCGATAGAGAGACGAGAAATAATGATACAGTATTTTTGATGAATGAGTTTTTGATATATTTGGGATTGATTGATTCTGGCAATAGTTTTTCAAAAAGTCCATAAAAATAAATAATTGAAACCACAGCTGAAAAACTCAAAATAAAACCTAATCCCATTATGTATAACGGGTCATAGGCTAGTAATAAGCAAGCTGCAAATCCAATTATATTCCAAATATTTCCAGGGCGATTAACAATAGGTGTTAAAACATATAGTCCCGCCATGATAGATGCACGTATTACACTAGGTTTACCACCCGTTAGAGCACAAAAAGCTATTAGTCCTAAAATAATTAATACACGATTCCAGCCCCAGGGAATTCGAATAATTGATGTAAATATTGTTAAAATTATAAGGATATAACCAACGTGTAAACCCGAAACCGCTAATACATGAATAACACCAGTATTTGCAAAATCATTTTTCATTTCTTCATCAATCGTAGTTTTATCTCCTAATAATAATGCTGTCAGTAAACCTGCAGTTTTAGAATCGGTGGCTTGGTTAACCGAATTTCGAACAAACGCTTGGGAGTTGTGAATCCATCTTTTATATAGTGACAATTTGCCTTGATGAATTATAACACTATGTTTTTTATCTATAAATAATCGCCCATAGTTGCCCAAACCACTAAAGTGAGATCGGAAATCAAAATCTCCAGGATTTCTTAATTGTGATAACTTTTTTATTTCCCCTTTTGAAAGAATAGAATCACCATCGCTAGGAATCATCCCCTTTCCATAAACAGATAAAATAAAACTACGATTTAATATGTGATCTGATAATGATAATATTTCACAATTAGCTCTCCACCCGTGTTCTGTCTCTTTTGTATCTAAAATAACAGCTGAAAATTCTACTGATTTCCCATGCAGCGAATCTATATAACCTAATTTTTGGTTAATTTCAAAAATTCTCACTGATGAGATAAACCAGCCACTTATAAAGATAATTCCGGCTAGCAGGAAAATATAAATCGTATCTGTTTTGATGAAATAGAGAAAAATAAAAAAAATAAATAATATGATTATTGGAATTAATAAACTTTGAATAACAATACCAATAAATATTCCAAACGAAAGAATAATGGCACAATAAAAATAGAAATGGGTACGCAAAATCGTATTGAACTTAAATTCCATACTTGAAATGTAACTATGTCAAGATAGGAAGAATAACGATTTGTCCTTTTTCTATGTTATCTCTAAACTCCCTTTCACTTTATCGAATTCAACGGAGATTTCATGGACAGACAGAAAGCAGGATTAATTGCCTTTGCAATAATAGTTTTTATTATTTATGTATTTGGGCTACATACATTTGATGCAGTATGGTCATTCCCAAGCCAAAGAGCAATCCCGCTTATGGTATTGGCTCTAGTAGGGACAGGGATATATGCTACTATTCGTCTTGGTTTTCCACAATTAAGATATTTAAAACATGGAATTAATGTCACACGAGGCATTTATGACAATCCCGATGACGAAGGTGATTTAAATCATTTCAGAGCACTCACAACTGCTCTTTCTGCTACCGTTGGAATTGGAAATATTGCAGGAGTTGCTACAGCAATTTATTATGGAGGTCCAGGTGCAATTTTCTGGATGTGGATTACAGCCTTTTTTGGCACTACACTCAAATTTGCTGAATGTACATTATCTTTAAAATATCGTGAAATGGATGCTTTGGGTAAAACGGCTGGTGGTCCCATGTACACAATAGATAATGCATTAGGAAAAAATTGGAGATGGATGGCGGTTGCATTCGCTGCTTTTGCAGTAATTTGTTCTTTCGCTACAGGGAATGCAATTCAATCGTTTACAGTTTCAGATCAAATCTATTCAGAATTTTCTAATATCGTTGGAACGACCCATTATTTAACGTTCAAGCATGAACTTTGGACTGGTTTTAATGTTTCTATTTTACAATTTATTAATGGTATTGTCATGGCTGGTGTTGTTGGAATGGTAATTATTGGCGGTATTAATAGAATTGGTAATGTTACGGGAACGCTCGCTCCTGTAATGGCTTTGGTTTATGTTACTGCTGCATCACTAATTATAATTGCAAACATGGATAAAATCGCAGGAAGTTTTTCATTGATATTTACAATGGCTTTTAATCCACCTGCAGCTGTTGCTGGAACGGGAGGTGGTATTTTAATGACAATGCTTTGGGGAATTAAACGAGGTCTTTATTCCAATGAAGCTGGTCAAGGATCTGCTGCTATTGCACATTCAACAGCTAAGACAAAACATCCTGTACGTGAAGGTGCTGTTGCCATGCTAGGCCCATTCATTGATAC
Organism: Fidelibacterota bacterium; assembly: GCA_018649625.1. Classification (GTDB taxonomy): domain Bacteria; phylum Fidelibacterota; class Marinisomatia; order Marinisomatales; family UBA1611. The sequence continues at coordinate 28,840 of JABIHN010000050.1, forward strand.
ACTTATTATTTGTACTATGACCGGGTTAGTCATTATTTCTACAGGAGCTTGGAAACATACTGAATTTTTTGTAAATATAACTGCTACCACTGCAGAGAGTGCAAAACATGCAATTGAACTTGGAATTTTTCAAGGTCGCGAATTATTTAATAGTAGTGTTCTTACATCATTCGCATTTAAAGAAGGATTAAGTTTCATATTCGATTATGGTGATAAGATTGTAACAATTTCTGTACTTCTCTTCGCAGTTTCTACTGCCATTGCATGGTCATTTTATGGTAATCGATCTGCTGTTTACCTTTTCGGTGAAAAGGCCATTATGCCCTACCTTTGGGTTTATGTACTGTTTGTTTTTATTGGTGGAATTGCGGAATTAGAAGCTATATGGGCTTTTGGAGATGCAGCTTTAGGAATTATGACATTTCCAAATCTAATTTCTATTATTCTGTTAACAGGCGCATTAAAAGGTATGACAAAAGAATATTTTTCACAGGAGCATGTTCCGTATCAAAAATGATCAATATCTGGCTGTTGCTGTTGAATCAGCAATCGCTGCTTCTCAAATTATTATGGCTGCTTTAGACAAACCGAGAGTTGCTACTTATAAGGGAAAAACTAATCTCGTAACAGTTACGGATCAAAAAGCGGAAAAAATAATTAAATCTATTATTCGCTCTTCATATCCTAAACATGATATACTTGCTGAAGAATCAAAAAAGGAATTTACAAATTCAGATTTTCTTTGGATTATTGATCCATTAGATGGAACAACAAATTTTGTTCATGGATACCCTTCATTTGCCGTATCCATCGCTTTATATATTAATAAAATTCCACAAGTTGCTGTGGTTTTAGAATTACCTAATACGAAACTTTATTCTGCTATTAAAGATGAAGGTGCCTGGTGCGAAGGCATCCCAATCTCTTGTTCTACTAACAGTTCTATAGAACAAAGCCTTCTTGTAACAGGTTTTGGATATGAGCATGGCGAATTATGGAAAAAAAATATGGAATTGTTTAAATATTTCACAGATCAATCACAAGGTGTTAGACGCTTAGGAGCTGCTGCAATAGATATTTGTCATGTTGCATCAGGAAAAGTAGATGCTTATTGGGAAATGGATCTCCAACCTTGGGATACTGCTGCAGGCATTTTAATTGCTTTGGAAGCCGGATGTAAAGTCACCCAAATGAATGGATCTGAATACAGTATTTATCAACCTAATATTTTAGTTGCAAATCCAAACATCCACAAAAGCATGTTGAATGGAATCAAAAACCATTGGAATTCCTAATAGATATGAAAAGACTGGGTACTTCAGCCACTAATAAACCGAATAAGATTTTTATTAAATTTATCAAAATATAAAATATATATTATTTGAACTGGTCTCTAAATTGTTTCTCCGACCACAAACTTTCTATTTTATTAACTAAATCAGTTTTTTTATCGACATATAATATTTCCATTGCATTAAAATTATAAATTGATCCGCCTTCTACTCTAGAACCTTCCCAATGATAATAAACAAAAATACGATCTTTTTTACGAATCAATTCTAATATTTTGATATCATAATCAAACCAAGTTTGCTCATATCTTACAATCGATTCTAAAAACTGGTCATGGTTTTCACTCGATTGAACAAGAATTAAAGGAATGGACAATTCGATGAAAGTTTTTTTCCCAACTTTTGTTACAATGATTTTTTGAATTTCGCCAACTGGACCTGCTGGATTTAATCCATCTTTTGAAACGGGGATTCCGTTAAACTCATGAATGGTATCATTAATTGCCAGGTTAGATTGCAAAGAATCATTAACGATACTAGTCACCAGTAAATAGCCATCTTGATAAGAAGTTGTAAATCCAAGACCAACATATGGTGTATTCTTGAGTATAAAATCTTCGGAAATCATGCCAAATACGATAGTATCATCCCCAGCATATCTTGCATCAATAAATTCAATTATTTCTTTTTCTTTCATGGGATTTGCCATTAGAAATACTGAAACTATACTAAAAATAAAAAAACGGAAGGTCATTTGATATATACCATTTTATTTGTTGTTGAAAATTGTTTTGTTTTTAATCGATAAAAATATATTCCAGTGGACACTTTTGCTCCCTTATTATTTTCCCCATTCCAAATAATAGATTTCTTACCCGCAGTTTGATCTTTAGTTAACAACGTATTTATAAGAGCACCACGACTATCAACGATGATAATGGAAACTTTTGTTGATATTGGAAGATTATATTGGATAATTGTCATCGGATTAAACGGATTGGGAAAATTTTGAAATAATTCAAATCCACTGGGGGTTTGATTGAAATCAAAATTTATATTCACAAAATCATAATGAGATGAAAGACTAAATAAATCACCTTCTGTGAGCAGATGAAAACGGGCATCCACCATTCCTGGCATATTTTCATTATTTTTTCCAGTGTGAGATGATTCGAATATATCTAACACATACATTAAATTATTAACTGTAATAATCCCTTCGTTAGATATAGTGGATTCTGAATTGTCATCTATAAATATAGTTCTGAAAGGTCTATCTTGAAATGATGAAAACCCTGAATGTTCTCCAACAATTCCATATTCGCCTCCAATGATTCGGTTAGGGAAATAATCATAATTATTCCATACTTTCGGAATAATAACGGAGTGAGGAACCAATCCTTCTCCATCTTGTATTCCTAAATCTCCGTACCACCAGTTATTTTCATTTTCAGTGAGTCCGCTTATAGAATAATGCCCAAAAGAAGACGTGTTATCGTCTGAACCAATCAAAGTTAATTCACTAAATACTGGTTCTGTAATAACCTCGGGCTCAAATGGTTCAAGCCAATCACCTGGCGAAATTAATTCTCTCGTTGAAAGATTATATTGAGCGCCATTCAATAACTGATTAAATACTATGTTGGTAAATTGTGGTGGTTCATTTGCAATGCAATGAATCTCAGATGAATCACTCTCATGAATAAGAGTTACAATTTTCCCATAAACTTTTCCAACCATATTTTCATCAATACAAAACGCAGTTTTATATTCTACGCCAATCCCTAGAAGATTTTCATTATTATCTTGGTTTCGCCTTGCAAGCATTGTTGTTAATCGGATCAATCTTCCTCGATCATTAAAATGAGAATCCGTGAATATACCGGGCAATATATTTAAGAAATCATCTGTTATTGAAACACGATTATGATATGGGTTATATGCTGCTTGATCAGATGTAAGTGAGCCAAACTGAGCATCAAAAACAATTTCACCTAAAACGGCCAAACCAGCACTTGTACCTCCAATAGCTCCACCATTATCGTAAACATATTGAATCGCTGTTTGTACATAGGTATTTTTCCAAGTTGATATATAATCCCATTGATCGCCACCTTCGATAAAAATACCATCTGCACTTAATAGTTCTTGATAGATTGCAAAACTATTTGCTTCATCAATTGAACTGATTTGAAGGTTGTGACTCGAAATGTTAGCTCCTAATGATATAAAATAATTAGGATACCAATCGCTGGCTTCATCTACGTCAATATTAATGATTTTTCCATTTTCTGATTTTTCCACAAACCAAGAATAAGGTTCATCTGACCAAGAACCATAATTTTCGCCACCGCCCCCCACCATCATGACAGACCCTTGGGCATTGATGAATTGAATCCATAATAATATTATGATTGATAATTGTTTCAACAAAAATTTTCCTAATAAGTGATTACTCGAATCGAATTGAATAAATGTACCAGAATTTAATAAAAAATTAAAAATTGTTGAATTCCTTTTTCATCTTCTCATTTTAATTTTAGTATGAAAACCTTTTATCAAACAGATTGAAGACGCTTTAATTCATTCGTAATTTTCGAGTAGAATTTTGGGGCCGTAGCTCAGTTGGGAGAGCGCTTGAATGGCATTCAAGAGGTCGTCGGTTCGATCCCGTCCGGCTCCACATATTTTGATTTATTCTATTTATATAATATACAGCAATTCTAAAGATCAATTTTATATTGGTCACACTCAAGATGTCTCAAATCGATTAAAACAACATAACAACGGATATTCAAAATCAACAAAATTCGGAATTCCTTGGAAACTTTTACATGTTGAACATTTTGACTCAAGAAGTGCTGCAATAAAACGAGAATATGAAATTAAATCAAAAAAAAGTCGAAAGTATTTAGATTGGATAATAAATCAATAATGAATTGAGCGTCCCGATAACTTTCGGGAAGGTCGTCGGTTTGATCCCGTACGGTTCCACAGGATTAATTAATTTTATTTTAAAATAAAAACAGCTAATCTCTCTTTTTAGAAAGAATGCTATTATTCGTTTTATTTAAAGATTCTCTTTAAAAAACTCAATCATTTTTTTATATAGGTGCACACGTGCTCCACCTCCATAAATTCCATGATTACGATTTGGATACTGAAACCATTCAACATCCTTTCCTGCACTTAGAGCTGATTGTACAAACTGAGTTGTGTTTTGCGAATGTACATTATCGTCTCCAGTTCCATGCATTAACATAATACGTCCCTTCATTCTATTCATCCACGTCATGACATTCGTGGAATCATATCCTGCTTTATTCTCCTGAGGAAGCCCCATAGATCTTTCCGTATATGCGGTGTCATATAATCGATAATCAGTAACAGGTGCTACAGAAACACCCGCTTTAAAATATTTTCCATTTTTGGTCAACATTAAACATGTGAAATATCCTCCTCCACTCCATCCCCACGCGCCAATCCGTTTTGAATCTGCATATCCATTATCTATCAAGTAATTTAATCCAGCCAAATGGTCTTTTGCTAAATAATGCGCCATATCACCATAACTCATATTTTTAAATGCTTCACCTCTACCACTCATTCCGCGAGCGTCCATTGAAAAGACAATATATCCCTGTTGTGCTAAAAACTGATTCCAGGTACTCCCCCAGCGATTCCAAATAATTTGTGTCCCTGGCATTCCATATCCATGCATGATAACTGGATATTTTTTTGATGCAGAATAATTTGGTGGAAATGTTATTAATCCATCTAGCATTTCTTCTCCATCTGTAGATAAAAAATTTACCATCTTGGGTATAGTCCATTCATATTTTTCAAATTGAGTATAATCCGTTGTTCTTAATATTTTTACAACATGCCCTGTTTCCATTGACTTATATACTATCTTTTTAGGATCTTTTAAACTAGAATATGAATCGATAAAAAAATTATTTAATCCCGAAATTTTAATTTGGTGAGACCCAGATTCTGGCGTGAGATGTTTGATGTCTGTCCCATCAAATTTGATAGAATAAAAATGTGATTCAAACACAGATTTTTTATTCGCTGTAAAATATATTCGTTCTGATTCTTCATCAATATATTTTATAGATGAGACTTCCCATTCACCTTCCGTCACTGGCCATGTTTTTGAACCAGAATGTTTTGCCATCCAAATATGCTTATAGCCTGATTTTTCAGATATCCATAATATTTTACCATCTTTCAAAAATCGAATTTGACCATGATTATCTAACCAGCCATTTGGATCAGATTCAGATAATACTTTGATTGATTTTCCCGATGACCTATCCGAAACAAATAAATCCCACTTTTGTTGATTTCTTTCCATTTTCAAAAAACCTATTTTATCTTGATCAACCCATTCCATCCATGGGAGATAATCATTATCAACTTGAGCATATTCAATCCATTTCCGACCACTACTTTTAATTCGTACTATACCAATTCTTAATGTTGGGTTTGTTTCTCCTGCTTTTGGATATCGAATTTTGTTAATTGTTGGATATTGTCCAGTTTCGTCAAATAAAGCAAACTCGGGAACCATTGACTCATCTTCTTCCCAAAATGCAATAGATTTGCTATCAGGAGACCACCTATATCCATCGTACCCAGTTAATTCTTCTTCATAGAGCCAACCGAAATGACCATTAGAAACCGTTTCTGAACCGGTTTTAGTCAGTCGTCGTTCACGCTTTCTTTTTATGTCATAAAAATAAAGGTCATTATTTTCTCTCACATAAGCAACAAGATTCCCATTGGGTGAAAATTTGACATTTCTCAGATTTTTATTATTTTGACTAACTGGTATTAGTATTCGGGTATGTAAATCAAATATATAGTATGTCCCTGAATTAGAATGTCTCCAGATTTTTCTAGAGTCAGTTTTGACAAGAACTTTATCACCTGTTTTTGCAAATTCAAGATTGCTTATATAAAGGTCAATGCCATTCAAATTGAAAGCATTGCTATCTAAAAAGAGCGTTGTATCCAATTGTGGTAATGAAACTTTAAACCATGATTTCCAATTATCACCTTCCCCACGAACTATATATGCATTTTCATTGGGAACCGGAATTGTTCTGCCTAGAGATGCAATTTCAAAAGGAGAATTCAGAATTGCTTCTTCAATACTTAACCAAACGCCATAAATGGGATTTGTCAATAAAATAAAAAGTCCAATAATCAAAACCTTCATATTTATAATTCCTTTTTAACAGTTTCAAGAAATTCAACCATCATTTCAAATGTTAATTTTTTGGTATTTACATTTCTGGGACTTGGGTGAAATGATCCAAACAAAATAAGTCCATTTGGTAATTGATATCGTACACCATGAGCGAATTTAAAATCTTTCATTTTTAAAGGGTGAGTTTTTCGAACAAATTTCAGACAAGAATCAAATCCGATTTTCCCTAATCCTATGACAATTTGTAATTTTTTTAATAATTGAAATTCGTGATTTAAATAATATTCACACGTTTCTTTTTCTTCAGCCGTAGGTTTATCACCTGGAGGTACACATTTAACTGCAGCTGTAATATATCCATCTAGTTTTAAGCCATCATTTCGATGATCAGAATTTGCTTGATTGGCTAACCCAACGTGATGAAGTGATTTAAATAAAAAATCTGCAGATTTATCACCCGTGAACACTCTGCCTGTTCGATTTCCGCCATGGGCAGCAGGCGCCAATCCTAATATCATGAGTTTTGCTTTTGGGCTACCATAGCCAGGAACCGCCTTTCCCCAATATTCCCAATCCATATACGATTTTCGTTTTTCCTGGGCTATTTTGTTTCTAAACTCAACAAGTCTAGAACATTTTTCACATGAAATAATATTGTTTTCTAACGAATCTAGATTCATTCTTCAGGTGCTAATAAAACTTTTCCAAAATTTTTTCTATCAGATATATATTGATGAGCTTCATCTGCTTTAGATAGCGGAAAAACAGAATCAATTTCAGGTGAAATTAATCCTTCATCTAGCCAATTGAATAAAAGTGACCCATACTTTTTAACAAGATCTTGTCGTTTTCGAATAAGTCCAAGATGAAATCCAAATACTCCTTTATTATTTGCCATTAAATTCATTGGATTAAATTTAGGCATACCAAAATACTCGGGGAGTATCTTGAAGATATTCTTTTTTGTTCCTGGAGCTGCTTTACTAAACCCATAAGATATAAGTCTCCCGAATTCAGCCAAACAATTATAACTATCTAATAAGGCTGTCCCACCTAGAGAATCAATAATTACATCAACTCCTCTGCCTTCAGTAATATCGAGCACTCTATCCTTAAAATTTTCAGTTCTATAATCAATTAAATGCTCTACACCCATCTCACGGATTCTGTCGTGCTTCCATCCAGATGAAGTGCCAATGATTTTCAAATTTAAATTTTTCGCAATTTGTAAGGCCGCAATACCAACGCCTCCTCCTATTCCATGGATAAGAAACCATTCTCCTTCCCGAATTGCAGCTTGATGGACCATCATTAAATAAGCAGTTAAATAATTCACAGGTAATGCTGCTGCTTTTTTTAACATTTTTATATCTACAAAAAATAATTGGTCTAGTGGAACATTCGCGTGAGTTGAATAGCCATGAAAACGAGATAACCCAACCACTGCTTTACCAATATTATCAGTAGATATGTTCTCTCCAACTTTTTCTACGATTCCAGCTATTTCAAACCCGGGCACATAAGGCGGTTTTGGCGCTGTTGGATATAATCCCATTCGACCCATTATATCAGCGAAGTTAATGCCCGAATATTTTATTTTCACACAAACTTCACCATCTTTTGGATCTTGTAGAGTATCATCATTCAGTTTTAAAACGGTAGGAACACCGTGTTTAGTTACAAATATGGATTGGCATTGAGTCATAATTAAGTATTGAAGTTATATCAATTATAGATGTCTTGCTCATTGTTTCATCAATTACCCTACTATAAATTTGCCCGCTGTTTTTCACGGTTAATCTTCAAATTATTATGATTAAAATTATATAAAGGATATTTTATGGGTTTAATGACATCTATGCGGAATAGAATGCATATCGTTTTATGGGCATTGCTTGCAATGTTCATTCTAAGTATGACTATTGGTGGACTTGTAGGTGGTGCAAATGTTATAGACATAATTGCAGGGAAAGTCGATCCAAGAACAACAATCGCAAGAATCAACGATCAAGATATTTCACCTGATTATTTCAACCAACTTGTAAATCAACAAATAGAGCAAGCCAGAGCCAGTGGACAAAAAATCAATGATTCTCAAATTCAACGTGCAAGAACAACTGCATGGGATAATATGCTTCAAGATGTTTTGGTCTCTCAAGAAGTAAACCGCTTGAACATTACAGCTTCTGATGATGAAGTTATTTTTCACTTAGAAAATAACCCTCCTCCATTTTTACAACAAAATCCCAGTTTCCAAACAAATGGTGCTTTTGACAGAGATAAATATTTATCAGCAATTGCTAATCCACAAGGCGATGAATGGTTACCGATTGAATCATTTATGAAAACAACATTTATCCCCAATTTTAAATTGCAGAAAATTTTAGACGAAAGTATCATTGTAACAAAACGTGATGTAAAAAATGAATTTATTAAAAGAAATATCAATTATACTATTTCAGGAATTCATATAACATCTGCAAAGATACCATCTGAAGAAACAAATCCTACTGACGAAGATCTTCAAGCTGAATATGAAAAAACTAAAAATGATTTCACTCACGATGAATTAAGATCTCTTACTTATGTTTCTTGGAAAAAAGAACCATCAAAGAATGATTCAATCTCAGTGGAAAAACTTGCAACTGCAATTTACGAACGTGCTATTGATGGAGAAGATTTTGCCACATTAGCCAATGAATATTCCGCTGATCCTGGAAATCAAGGCACTAAAGGTGGAGATCTAGGATGGTTTGGAAGAGACCAAATGGTTAAAGAATTTGATGTTGCTGCATTTTCAGCAAAAAAAGGCGACATAACAAAACCCATTAAATCAAATTTCGGATATCATATTATTTCGATTAGAGATAAAAAAACTGAAAATGGTAATGAACAAGTTTTAGCATCTCATATATTATTAAAAATTGAAATTACGCCAACAACACTTTCGAATATGAAACGTGAAGCAACCTTATTTTCATATGATGCACAAGATAATGGTTTTTCTCAAGCAGTGACAGATCATGGACTAGCTACAGCAAATCATGAAAAATTAAATAATGATAGTTTTTCAATCCGTGGTCTCGGTGGTCTCCGTGCTGGTGTTCGATTTGCATTTGATGCTAAAGTAGGAAATATCTCAGAAATCATGGAGAATGATCAGTTCTTTGCTATATTTAATCTTGATGAAATCATTCAACCTGGTATCAAATCATTCGAAGAAGTCGAATCGCAATTGAAAGGATCTTTAAAGAAAAAGAAAGTAATGGCTGCAACATTAGATAAAGCCAATAAGCTCTTAATAAATATATCCAGCAACAATCTCAAGCTAAATGATATTATCAACGATGATGACGACTTGATAGGCATTCAAGATGAATCTAAAACACTTATACAGGGTTTTACATCTATTGGAAGAAGTAATTTTGTGACGGGCTCACTATTAGCGGCTTTACCTGGCGAGATCATTGGACCTATTGAAACTGGTCAAGGACATGCTATTTTAGAATTAAAAGAAGTTTCGACTTTAGATTCTACTGAATTCGAAGTTCAAAGAGAATCGCTGAGAAGTAATATTTTCGCACGAAAACAAAACCAATATTTCAAATCTTGGTTGGAGAATTTAAAAGAAAATGCAGAAATCGTTGATAACCGAAATTTCTATTTCTAATTAATATTATATCATGATAAAAAAAAAACCCCGCTCCTTGCGGGGTTTTTTGTTTTTAGGAACATTCTATCCTTAAATTTCCACCCAAATAACTATCGACTTATGACATACAAAACAATCAATCTAAAATTAGATTCAACCTTAGCCACGCTCTCTTTGAATCGCCCTGAAGTACATAATGCAATGAATGCCACCATGATGCAGGAAATAATTTCTGCAATTGAATTAGCAGGGAAAAACCCTGATATACGAATTGTTATTATAAATGGAGAAGGTCCTTCATTTTGTGCTGGAGCAGATCTCAACATGATGAAAAATTCTGCTAATCAAACCACGGATGAAAATAAAACAGAAGCACGATTGCTAAATAGAATGTATAAAACAATTAATGAATGTTCTAAACCTGTGCTTGGTGTAATTCATGGCTATGCCATTGGTGGAGGATTTGGTTTATGTACAGTTTGTGATATTGTAATTGCCGATGAGAAAACTATTTTTTCACTCAGCGAAGTATTAATTGGAATTATCCCTGCAGTGATTGGTCCTTATACTGAAAGAAAAATTGGAAATTCTTGGTGGCGTGCCTTGGGAATTTCAGGTGAACGATTTGATGCTCCATTCGCAGAAAAAATTGGGCTCGTTCATTATTCTGTACCTAAAATAGAAATGGATAATATGATTAAACACGTCATTCAACAACTCATGAAAGGTGGTCCAATTTCACAATCTATATTTAAAGAATATATAAGAAACATGGATCAATTAAATTCAACAGATGTAATAGCCAATGTTCGGTCTAGCCCCGAAGGCCAAGAAGGATTAGCTGCTTTTCTAGAAAAGAGAAAACCAAACTGGAATCAAAAATAAGTTGTCTTCTTACCCTTCTTCAGTAAAACTTGTAGAAGTTGGACCACGGGATGGTCTCCAAAGCATTGTAAATATTATTTCTACAGAGGAAAAAGTTAATTACATTAATCTTTTATCAGATGCTGGAATGCAAGAAATTGAAGTGACCAGCTTTGTTTCACCTAAATGGATTCCACAACTTGCAGATGCAACCGATGTTTCAATATTAATTAATCAAATACCTGATACGTGTTATACGGCTCTTGTACCGAACTTACACGGGCTTAAAAATGCAGTTGATTCTAAATATAAATCTGTTGCAGTATTTACCACAGTTAGTGAAACGTTCTCTCAGAAAAACACAAATTGTTCAATACAAGAAAGTTTTAAACGCTTGAATTTTATGCAACCAATTTGGGAAGAAAGCAATCTTCGAGTTCGTGGTTATATTTCCACAGTTTGGCATTGCCCTTATGAAGGTATTATTCAATATGATTCTATTTTAGATTCTATATCTAAATATTTGGACCTTGGCATCACAGAAATATCATTAGGAGATACAATTGGAAAAGCAACTCCGGATGAGGTTAGGTGGCTTTTGGATAAAATATTAGCAAAATGGCCGCCGAATATATTCGCACTTCATTTTCACGATACTTTTGGTTCTGCAGAAGAAAATATTCAAGCGGGATTAGAATTTGAAATTTCCATTTTTGATGGTTCAACCGGTGGTATTGGTGGATGTCCCTATGCAGAAGGTTCGTCTGGAAATATCGCAACAGAAGCCATCAATTCATTATGCAATTCGCTGGGAATTGAGACTGGTATTCAACCTGAAAAATTAAATATAGCAGCCAATTTTATTCAAAATCTTGTTAATAAGGAATCACGTAATTATGCCAAAGATTGAAACACGAATCGATCCAAGCTCTGAAAAATATATGTCCAATTATGACTTTCATAAATCATTATCAGATGAATTAATATCCGAAATAAAAAAAGTTTTAGAAATGGGGCCACCTCATCGAATTGAAAAGCATCATAAACGAGGAAAGCTAACTGCGAGGGAACGTATTGAAAAATTAAAAGACCCAAATACCAATTTTTTAGAATTTTCTGAATTGGCAGCTTATGATATTTATGACGATTCTATTCCAGCAGCTGGTATTATTACAGGAATTATTACAATACATGGTCATTCTTGTATTGTTGTTGCAAACGATGCAACTGTTAAGGGTGGCACCTATTATCCGCTTACGGTAAAAAAACATCTTAGAGCCCAAGAAATTGCATTTGAAAATAAACTTCCATGCATCTATCTTGTGGATAGCGGTGGCGCCTATCTTCCTAAACAAGATGAAGTTTTCCCTGATAGAGATCATTTTGGAAGAATCTTTTATAATCAAGCTAGAATGAGCGCAAATGGAATTCAGCAAATTGCATCAGTAATGGGTTCCTGTACAGCCGGAGGAGCTTATGTTCCTGCCATGAGCGATGAAGCAATTATTGTTAATGGTACTGGGACTATATTTTTAGGAGGGCCACCATTGGTAAAGGCTGCAATTGGTGAAACCGCGACACCAGAAGAATTAGGCGGCGCGAAACTTCATACTCGATTTAGTGGTGTAGCAGATCATTTTGCAGAAAATGATGATGATGCACTTAATAAAATACGCGGTATCGTTAATCATTTTCCACAAAACAATCAGGTTGATTTAGAATACGACGAACCAATTTATGATCAAGATGAATTATTCGGAATTTTATCAAAGAGTCATAGAATACCATTTGATGTTCATGAAGTAATTGCAAGAATAGTAGATGGATCCAATTTTGAAGAATTCAAAGCTGATTATGGAAAAACTCTAGTTACAGGTTTTTGCAAAATCGGAGGTGAATCTGTAGGGATTGTTGCAAATAATGGTGTGCTTTTTAGTCAAACAGCTTTAAAAGGTGCTCACTTTGTTGAAATTTGTTGCCAACGTAAAATCCCTCTACTTTTTCTTCAAAATATAACTGGTTTTATGGTGGGTAAAAAAGCCGAAGCAGGTGGAATTGCAAAAGACGGTGCAAAAATGGTTCAGGCAGTCTCTACTGCAAACGTTCCAAAATTAACTATTATTATAGGCGGTAGCTTTGGCGCTGGGAATTATGCAATGAGTGGCCGTGCTTATCAACCACGATTTCTCTGGATGTGGCCAAATGCACGTATTTCAGTTATGGGTGGCGATCAAGCTTCAAATGTTTTAGCAACAATAAAAAGTGATCAATTAAACGCTCAGGGAAAACAGATTTCCCCAGAAGAGTTAGATGCAGTTAAAAAACCCATTTTAAAAAAATACGAGAAAGAAGGTCATCCATATTATTCTAGTGCTCGACTATGGGATGATGGTGTTATTCGACCAATTGATACAAGAAAAATATTAATTCAAGCTCTAAAAGCTATAAAAAACAATCCTATTTCCGACACTAAATTTCCGGTTTTTCGAATGTAAATCTAGTCGAAAATTTATATTCGTTTTAATAATACTTTTTTCTTTATTTGATATTCTTCTGCTGTAATGAGACCGTCATCTTTCAGTTTAGCCAACTTTTCAATTTGTTCAATAATTTTTAAAACTGACTCTTGATTGGAATCATGTTTTTTATCGTCAATGATGATTAATTGTTCATGATGGGAACAGTCTTGCCACCAATGATTTCGACGATTCCAATGCCAATTTACGCCTAAATAAGCTTGATGAGTGCGATGTCTTACACTTGAATGTTTTCTATGCTTTTTATAGTGATGGGTTTTATGATTCCGGTTTTCTGATAATCCTATCGAAATCAAGAATAGGACTGTGAAAATTAATTTTATGATATTCATGGGAATTACCGTTCTATTATTAATTCAATTGACCCACTAAACCCTGATAAGTTAAAAAATACTACTTATTTATTATATTTATACTGGGATCTTAATAATCTAAGATTGGCGGTTTTTTGCTCTCCATCTTGTACCAAAGAAACAACTCTTAAGGCTTCAAAGAGTGGAATATTTAAATTATCTGAATTTGTATAAAATGCATCCATATGAAGGGCAATAATTTTCAAATTATACCCCACTTCTTCTGATCGATATTCATCTGTAATTTCATAAAATCGTTCAATATAATAAGGCTCAACCCAGTTATTTTCATGTAGGAATTGTTTTTTTACTTCTGCCCTATGATGAGATTTTAATTTTGAAATAGCTCCGTATGCCCCATTGATAAAAGCTATTTTCTCTTCTTGAGAATATTCACCCCAAAAGTCAGCAGGTGTAAAATTCTGCGCCCAAATGGGTGTGATGAATAAAATAAATAATAGTTTTATTATCATTTTCTTTTACCTTTGTAATGATTTATGATTGGAATTCTGCGACCTAAACCAAATGCTTTAGATGAAACTCGAAGACCTGGAGCTGCTTGACGACGTTTATATTCATTGATTCGAATTTTTTGATATAACGAATTTACTAAATCGGGATCAGCGCCATTTTTTATCAAATCAGCTTGAGATTTTCGTTCTTCAACTATGGAATCAACCAACGGACTTACCAAATCATAGTCAAATGGATCAACTTGATTAGGTGCTAATTCTGCAGAAGGCGGTTTGGTTATACTTCCAATTGGGATTCGCCCTGGCATAACCTTATTTACCCATTTAGATAGCGCGTAAACATCTGATTTGCTTAAATCTGAAATAACTGCCAATCCACCACTCATGTCACCGTATAAGGTACAATATCCTAAGGCTAATTCAGTTTTATTTCCGGTTGATAAAACCATCCATCCAAATTTATTTGATAATGCCATTAAAAGATTTCCTCTTGCTCTGGCTTGGATGTTCTCTTCGGCAACATTTGGGTCTAATCCAAGAAAATGTGGATAAAGGACTTTTTCTAATCCTTCAACTGCTTCTTGAATAGGAATCATTCTATAATCGATTCCTAAATTTTCGGCTAATTCCTGTGCATCGGAAAGACTATGATCACTAGAATACTTGGACGGTAAAGAAATACCATGGATGTTATTTTCTCCCAAAGCGTCCGTAGCGATAGCAGCAACCAAAGCACTATCAATTCCTCCGGATAAACCAATAACAGCTTCCTTATGTCCGGATTTTTTAAAATAATCTGAAACACCAAGACATAATGCTCGATACATTTTTTCTTCTCTTGCTGTTTCGGTTAATTCGACTTTAACATCTGAATCAAGCGTAACAAAAATGATTTCTTCTTCAAATACTTTACCTTGGCCAATACAATCACCTGAAGCCGAAAATGCTAATGATTCACCATCAAATATTAATTCATCTTGCGCACCGACCATATTACAATATAAATAAGGAAGTCCAGTTTTAGATATTTTTTCAAGAATAACATCCTTTCTATTATTTAATCTTCCTTCATGATAAGGAGAGGCAGAAATATTTATTAAAATATCAGCACCTAATTTTTTTTGAACTTCACTGACTTTACAATCGTAATTATGATCCCAAAGATCTTCACAAATCTGAATGCCAATATTTACTCTTTTACCTGAAATATTTACGGAGACGACTTTCGGTTCACGTCCTTTTGTGAAATATCGATCTTCATCGAAGACATCATAAGTTGGGAGTAATATTTTGTCTGTAATAGATTGAATTTTACCATCATAACAAACAGCAGCAGAATTATATAAATTCCCATTTTCTTTTTTGACAAATCCAAGAATAATTGGAATAGTTGATTGAGCAGCAATTGTATCTAAAATATGTAAGTTCTGATGAATAAACCCATCTTCCCATAATAAATCTTGAGGAGGATATCCAGTTATAACTAATTCTGGAAATACAACAATATCTGCATTGCGATTAATACTTTCTACGTAATTCTTTAAAATTAAATCACGATTATAATCAAAAGAACCTACCGTTGGATTAATTTGGCAAAGTGCAATTTTCATTAGATACATTTGAAGGTTAAAAACTCAGATGTTGAATTCAGCCATTCTACTTTTAAATCTTTTACTTTTGAGTTTGGAGATCCATGATTCAACCAATCTGATAACTTCAAAAGAGAATTTTCTTTTCCTTCAGCAATTAATTCGACTTCTCCAGTCGAAAGGTTTTTAACCCAACCTTTCAATTCTAGTTCAAGTGCTTTAATCCGTGTGTATTTACGGAACCACACACCTTGTACACGACCAGAAATAATTGCATGTATTCTATCCATGATTGAGTTCAAATTTTAATGAGAAGCTTCCTCGCATTATGGTTCAAGCCTTGACATGGTTCTTGGAAAAGGAATCGTTTCTCGAATATGTTTTGTACCACAAATCCAAGCAACAGTTCGTTCTAAACCGAGTCCAAAACCTGAATGTGGAACTGAACCAAATTTTCGAAGATCCAAATACCATTTGAAAGGTTCTAATGGTAAATCATGATGTCGAATTGTATTAATTAAAATATCAATATCATCTTCACGTTGTCCGCCTCCAATCATTTCGCCATATCCTTCTGGAGCAATCATATCTACGCCTAATGCAAGATCATTATTGTGTTCATCTCGTTTCATATAAAAAGCTTTTATACCTGCAGGCCATCGATGAACCATAATCGGTTTATCGAACTGTTCAGATAATAAAGTTTCATGAGCAGCACCAAAATCATGACCATATTCGAAATCACTTCCTTTTTCTTTTAATATTTTAGCAGCTTCATCATATGTAATTCTTGGGAATGGTGGAATTATTCCTTCAAGTTTTGACACATCACGCTCTAGAGTTTTCAATTCAGGTTGACATTGTTCCAGTACCCTATGAATAATTGCTCCCACTAAATTTTCTGCCCAAGTCATGTTTTCATCTAAATCCACATAAGCCATTTCTGGCTCTACCATCCAAAATTCTGTAAGATGACGTCGAGTTTTTGATTTTTCAGCACGAAATGTTGGACCAAAACAATAAGTTTTTCCAAATGCGGTTGCTCCAGCTTCTTGATAAAGTTGACCACTTTGAGTTAAGTATGCCGAACGTTCAAAATAATCGACTTCAAATAAAGTGGTAGTTCCTTCAACTGCATTTCCAGTAAAAATTGGAGAATCAATTAATGTAAATCCATGATCATCAAAGAAATCACGTATTGCTTTAACAATTTGATGACGAACACGCATGATAGCATTTTGTCTTTTTGATCTTAACCATAAATGTCGATTCGACATTAAAAAATCTGCACCGTGTTCCTTTGGTGATATTGGGAATTCTTCCGTTACATGATTCACAACATGAATCTCTTTGATTCCCAATTCATACCCGCCAACAGATCGAGGCTCTTTTCGAACTGTGCCAGTCAAAATAACGGAATCTTCTTGATTCAAATCCTGCTCAAGATTGAATGATTCATCGGTTGCTTCACCTTTGACAACAACTCCTTGGACTAAACCAGTTCCATCTCTAAAAATTAGAAACCAAATTTTCCCAATATTTCTTGTATTATATACCCATCCTTTCAGCTGGACTTCTTGACCTTCAAATTTATCAAGTTGATTAATTGTTACAGTTTTCATTTTCTCCTCATTAATTTATAATAATTTTAAATAATTTTACCAAGTTGTCATAATATCGTTCAAAATATCTTCCGCAATTTTACGAACAGCTACCGTGGTTGCGAAAGCCCTGGGTTCACCAAATTCATCATCATCATCTTGATCAATTTTCCCATCATTATCGTTATCAATACCGTCTGATCCTATATCGCCACTTAATCCATATGCACCAAAACCTGAATACGTTCCTTCTAAAAGAATTCTATCTTGAGAAACATCAAACCATTCTAACTTAATGTCAATTTTATATCTGAATTCTGAAACAGATTCCTTTTTACTATAGGTATAAGGACCTTCACTCACTTTTTTTACCGTTCCACGAAGAATAGAATGTGCCATAGATTCATCCGTAATACTTAAAATCCCGGCTTCATTAAATTTTTCTAAAATTCCATCAGTTATTTCTTCAGCTAATCCAAATTCAGCTGTTTCATTATCCATAAGTGGTATAGCTATCGACTTAATATGCGGAGGAATCGATCCCGCAAGAGAGTAGAATCCACACCCTGTTACTATGAATGTAAAAAGAAAAAACAATAAAGTTAGACTCTTTAATTGCTGGTGAGTTTGATAAAATTGTTTTGGGTTCAACTTTATATTCTTCATTCTTTGATTAGAAAAATTAGATGATACACTCATAGACCTATTTTTATTTTTCATTTTAATTACGTTTTTTAATTTTAGGTTCAAGCCCAAACTCTTCTATTTTTCTATATAATGTTCGTTCACTCATTCCGAGAGATCGAGCTGTTTTACGACGATTATTATTAAAATATCTAAGAGACCTTGTAATAGCTTCTTCTTCTAAACTCTTGATTGCCATGTCTCCAATGGCATCATCACGAATTAAATTATGTCCTTCTTCTGTAATTTCCATTGATTTTTTAGGAATAGGAATTCCCATTTCTTCAGATGAAATTAAAGGAAATTGTGATCCACTCGTTTGAACTTGCCCGCTTATTAGCATTTTTTGAATTATTTCCGTATCCTGTTTTAGCATGAAAAGTTGGCGCAATATAAGATCAATCTCAGCCTTATCCGATGATTGATTTACCACCACAGGTAATGCCGGGTTATGGACTGGTTCAAGTGGCATAACATCCAATAACTCATGCTGTACCATTTCTGCTGTAACGCGTTCTCCTCGCTGTAAAACCAAAACTTTTTCAACAAAGTGTTTTAATTCACGAACATTTCCTGGCCATTCCCATTGTTTCATAACACGGATAGCTTCGGGCATAAAACCACGATACAAAATATCATTTGACCGCGTGAATTCTAAAGCAAATCTTTCTACGAGTGGACCAATGTCTTCTACACGTTTTCTAAGTGCTGGCACATCTACAGTTACTGTTTTTAATCGATAATATAGATCTTGTCGGAAGTCTCCTCTTTGAACCAATTCACCTAAATTTTTATTGGTAGCAGCTATGACGCGAACATCAGTATATCTTGTCTTCGCTTCTCCAACCCTCATGAATTCTCCTGTATCCAATACGCGAAGCAATTTAACTTGAGTTTCAAGAGGTGTTTCACCAATTTCGTCTAAAAATATTGTGCCCTTATTTGCTTCTTCAAAGTACCCTTTTCTATCGTCACTCGCTCCAGTGAAAGACCCTTTTTTATGGCCAAATAATTCAGATTCAATTATACCTTCTGGAATAGCACCACAATTCACAACGACAAGTGTTTCGTTATTCCGTTTACTGGCTTTATGAATTGCTTTTGCAACCACTTCTTTCCCAACGCCCGATTCACCTGTGATAAGTGCTGAAATATCTACGGGAGCTACCTGAGAAATCATTTCTAAAACTTGCTGAATACCACTAGACGTTCCGATAATTCCCGATTGTTTTTGAAGTCTATCAATATCAATCATAATAATGTTCCTATTTATTAATTATAATTATTTTTTTCATGGGACTGCAATTCCCAATTCTTTTTCAAATTCTACTATCTCGTCTCTTATTTTCCCTGCTTTTTCAAATTCTAATTTTTCGGCGGCTTCTAACATAGCTTTTCTCAATTCAATCAAAATCAATTGTTTTTCAGCATCAGGTAAATGATCTTTATTATATCCCGGTACATAAACTTCACCTTCATTTTGCAGCGAATCTGCTACGGATGTAGATATCAAAATTTCATCTACGGATTTATAAATAGTTTTGGGTGAAATACCATGACCTTTATTATAGTCAGATTGTAATTTTCTACGACTTTTTGTGGTGTCCAATAAATGTTGCATTGCAGCCGTGATTTTATCACCATAGAGAATAACGAGTCCGCCACTATTTCTTGCAGCCCTTCCTGCAACTTGTAATAGTGAACTTTTAGAACGTAAAAAACCTTCTTTATCCGCATCCAATACAGCAACGAGACTTACTTCTGGTAAGTCCAAGCCTTCACGTAATAAATTGATTCCAACTAAAACATCAAATTCACCCATCCGTAATTCTCGTAATATTTTAACACGTTCCATAGTTACAATATCTGAATGTAAATATCGAACACGGATATTTAACCCTTGCATATATTCAGTGAGATCTTCGGCCATTCGTTTGGTGAGCGTAGTTACAAGTACACGTTCATTCTTTTTTGCTCTAAAACGAATTTCACCAACAAGATCATCAATTTGCCCACGCGATTCTCGTACATCCACTTCAGGATCTAACAATCCAGTGGGACGAATAATTTGTTCTATCACAACACCTTTTGTCAACTCCAATTCTCGATGGGATGGTGTGGCAGATGTAAAAATAATTTGCTTCTGAGCTTTAAAAAATTCATCATATTTCAGAGGTCTATTATCTAATGCGCTTGGAAGACGAAAGCCATGTTCAACTAAAGTCATTTTTCGCGCTCGATCTCCATTATACATCCCTTGAATTTGTGGAAGTGACACATGAGATTCATCTAAAATTGTAAGAGAGTTTTTCGGGAAAAAATCCTGCAATGTATTAGGTGTATCACCAGATAATCGGTTTGCAAATATCCGTGAATAATTTTCGATTCCTGAACAATATCCTAATTCAATCATCATTTCAATATCAAAATTTGTTCTTTGTTCCAATCGTTGTGCTTCTAAAAACTTATTATGTTTATTGAAAAAATCTAATCGTTCATTTAATTCTTTACGAATTTCACCAATCGCCCTGAGTGTTGTCTCTTTATCCGTTACAAAATGCTTTGCAGGAAAAATCACAGCCGTATGGATCGTTTCCTTGATTTCGCCAGTAATTGGATCAAATTTTGAAATGGATTCTACATCGGCTCCAAATAATTCAACGCGGATACATGCATCTTCATAAGCTGGAAACACTTCAATAACATCTCCTCGAACCCGAACATTTCCTCTTTCCAAAACTTTATCGTTTCTAGAATAATGAATATTAATCAATTTGGATAAAAAAGCTCGACGATCTAGGATATCTCCCGTAGAAATTGTTACAGACCCTTTATTGTATTCTTCGGGCGAGCCTATTCCATAAATACAAGATACAGAACTAATTACAATCACATCTTCTCGTGCCATGAGAGAACTTGTTGTTTTAAGACGTAATTTATCTATCTCTTCGTTTACAGACATATCTTTTTCTATAAACGTATCCGAAACAGGTAAATAAGCTTCTGGTTGATAATAATCATAATAAGAGATAAAAAACTCAACAGCATTATTTGGGAATAGCTGTTTGAATTCACCATATAATTGAGCAGCCAAAGTCTTATTATGACTCATAATTAAAGTCGGTTTTTGTACAGCTTGAATTACATTCGCCATGGTAAACGTTTTACCCGAGCCGGTAACACCCATTAAGGTTTGATATTCATCACCACGGTTTACACCCCTAACCAATTCTTCAATTGCTTGTGGTTGGTCCCCTTGGGGAGTGAAATCTGAATGAATTTTAAACTCTGCCATAATGTCTAATTTACGAATTATTACTGACGGGGGTCAATGGCAGACATGAAACTATTTAATATATTAGTTTGGAAACACAATCTAACACTATAATATTTCATCCAATTAATATTTGATTTTTCTGCACGACTATAATATTGCTCAAATTGTAATTAGGATTTAATCTGAAATATCGTGTTGCTTCGCCTATATTTTCATAACTATATTTTTTAAGTGAATATCATATATTACTTACGGAGAATTTCAAAAAAAAATATAATTGAATTTAAAAACCAATTACGCCGTATAACAACGTGTGTTTATGAGAAGCCTGAGAGTAATATGACGACTTTTACGCCGGATATTTACTGTTGGAGCGGACGATGCTCGTCCACTCCAATGGGCGAAACTCTACAGAGTTCTGTGTTGGACTCCGCTTCGCTCGTCCAACACCCACTCCA